>CAIQOK010000140.1 GCA_903873415.1 uncultured Verrucomicrobiota bacterium
TCATAGGTTTAAAGTGTCGGATGCGTGATCTGGATTCAGGGTTTGCGTCGCAAGTCAGGTTCTCGGGTGTCAGGGAGCCACGGTCAAGTTGGCGTTGTCGGTCATACGGTTCAACTGGAACGTGCCGGCAGACTGGAACGATCGCGAATTGGAACCCAATCCCAGCACGTTGAAGGTTTCCGCGTAAGTCCCGCTCAGCGCCGTCGCCGCTCCGATCCGGCTCGCAAAGTCATCCCCCGTGCCTTGGAAATACAGCGTGATCTTGCGCTGCAGGTCATACGACTGCGACCCGCGCGCCAGCATCGCACTGAACGTGGCGTTCAGATTGTTATGATCCGGATGATAGGCGTGGACGAACGGGTTCGCCGCCCGGTCGTTGTAATCCACAGACACCGTGGTGGAGAGGGTGCTGCCCCTGGCCAATGCCCCATTGAAAGACCAGAGCGTGTTGGTGGGCGTCCAAGGGAGGTGCACCGCCGAGATGCGGCGCGCTTGGGTGAGGAATTTCGCGTTCAGCGCCGATTCACCGCTGGAGATAATCGAGTTGGTGTAGGCGTCCAGACCGGCATAGACCCGCTGCATAAGAACGGCGGGCGATCCGTTGGTCGGATTTTGAATGATTAAGCGCAACGGATAAGCGGCCGGAACGGCACCCAGATTGGTGTTGAGCGTGGAGAGATAAGTGCCCGTGGACGGGAGCATGATCACCCCGCTGGCGGCGTCGATGGAATACACATTGAACTGGCGGGAAAGCGTGTAAATGGCCGCGTTGGTGTTGCCCAAGGTGGACGCCACGACCGCCAGGCGCGTGCCGTCACCGGAACTCGCCAACCCCGACCATTGGCTGGCCAAACTCCGGTTGTTCCAGGTGTTCCCTGCGTCGTCGGAGGTGTAAATCGGACTGCCCGGACCGGCGGCGACGATGTGCAATCCGTCCATGGAACAAGCCACCTTCGCGCCGGGGATGCTCAAGGTGCTGGTGCTAAAAGCCATGCCCGAGCTTTGGGAGATGGAAATCTGGCCGTTGGTGGAGACGGTGACCAGCGTGGTCAGGGTGGCATCGGCTGCCGCGGCCACGGTGGAACGGCCACCGCCGATCGCTGAATTCCAGGTGACGCCCATGTCGGAGGACTTATAGGCGCGGCCATCGTTGATGAAGGCAAGCACGTTACTGGCGTTGGCGGATTGCACCAGGGCGCCCCAGCTCTCGTTGGTGTTTGAGGTGGGCCGTGTGGCCGCCCAAGTCACCCCGGCATCGGGCGAGCGCAGGATAACTCCCACCGCAGTGATGGCGTAGAAGACTGTGCCGTCCTGGGAGACGGAGATAGTCGTCCACGTGTTGGACCCGTAAGAGGCGGCGGTGGTGGCCCAGTGCGCGCCGTAGTCGCTGGAGAGATAGAGCGGGCCGTTGGTCACCGCCGCAAGAACCACCTTGCCGGAACTGGAACATGCCAGGGCCGACCAGGGTTTGTTCGTGACGGTGCCGGAGGGGTTGTTCGTGGCCACCGACGACCAGGTCTGGCCGTAATTGGAGGAGACATAAATTTGCCCCCCCGTGGAGTTGGTGCCGGCATCGGCGGCAAAGATGCGGCTGCCGTCCGCCGAAGAGGCCACAGCACTGTAATTGCAAGTCAGCACCGGGGCCAGACCGACGCCGTCCAGCAACACCGCCCCGAAGTCGGATGGGGAATTACTGGCAGTAATAAAAGAGAGCGTCATGGTGCTGTTGCTGGCGACAAAAGGCATACTCCACACCTCGGTGTAAGGGGTGGAAAAAGTCCCGGCGGCAGCCACCGGCAGGACGGTGTGGGCGGGAACGATCATCTGGCCGACATTGGCCGCAGTGCCAATAATCACCCGGGAGGTGAGATAACCGGCGTTCGTGACTGCCAGGCCGCCGTTGGCGGTGTCGCCGATCAGTTTGAACGCCGCGGCTGAGAAAGTGGTGTTCGTGCCGTAATTGGCACTGAATTCGAGGGATGCGGGGCCCACGCGCTGCCAATAAACCAGGCGGATGGGATAAACGCCTGCAACCATGTTGGTGAAAACGGTAATCCGGTCATCCGCGGTTTTATTCAGGTCGCACACCGCCACGTTGGTCCCGAGGGTAAAACGAAACCCCTCATCGCTGTTCACATGAAAAGAGTAAGTCCCGTTGGTGGGGATGGTGATTTGGGCGGTGGCTTCCAGGACCCAATTGGTGGTGGCGCTGCCCAGGCCGGGAAAGTTCGCGTCGTTGGCGAACTGGCCGCTGAGTCCGGCGTTGTTGGTATAATTAAGCACGGCGGCGTTGGTGGAGAAGAGAGTGGATTGGACGCCGGAGTTGGTGTTCGCCAGCAGAGCTTCGGCTTGAGCCACCGTGCCGACCGTGCCGGCGGCCAGCGTGCCGTTGCCCACCACGACTTTCAACTTCCAGCCCGAAACCCGGGTGTTATTGTTAGTCACCGCAGCCTCGGCGTTCTCGAAATAATGCACCTGATAAACACCGCCCACCTGCAGATTACTCACCACCTGGGAAAGAACGTTGCTGCCCTGGAGAAACGCCGTCTGCGTCCCGACGGGAATAATCCCGTTGTCGGCATAAGGCGAAAAAGAAACACCGCCGGCCGCGCCGGGATTGATCCCGGTCAAGCCCGTCGCCGTCCAGCCTGTGAGATTCGTGTAACCGGGGAAGACAGTTACGGTATCGGTCTGGAAGCTGGGATTGATGAGAGGGATGCCTTGGGCATTGACCCAAGCGGCGCTGCTCAGCTCGGAGTTGGGGGCGCCCAGCCCGGCGGAAGCCACCGCCGAAGCGAGGGTAGACACAGAGTTACTGGCATAAGTCTTGAGATATTCGCCCACCTGACTTACAGAAGCATTGCCTACCCAGAGTCCGCCCAATGACCCGACTTGGGCCTGAACGGGAATGGGGACCTGCATGAAGCCCAGTGAATCGGTGAAGGTGATGATGCCGGCCAGAACGGAGCCTTGCGGGTAGGTGATGGCGGAGCGGTCCAAGCCCAAAGTAACAGCCAGAGAGGAGCCGGAAGTGCCGTAGGGCGCCAAAGTCCAGCTATAAGTCTGACTGGTGGAAAGCACGCTGTAACCGTAAGTGAGGTTGGTGGTATTCAGGGAACCCTTGATCAAAAGCGGCGGCACTCCAGCCAGAGCCGGCTGCCCCGCGGGCGGGGTGTCGGAGGCCGAGAGAGTGGCGGTGATGGTGAGGGAGTTGGTGGAGAGATTGTTCAGTCGGAAAACGCTCTGGCCCAGGCTGGTTCCATAATTGATGCCGCCGGAGGCGACACTCACCACCTCGAACGGGCCGAAGTAATTATTGAACACCGTGCCGGACCGCATCCAGTAAGCCTGTCCCCGGGCCATGGACGTAAGGGTGAAGAGAGCGGAACTAAGGAGTTTTGGATTGGTTCCTGCGACCAGCTCGCCGCCGACGTAATAATCCACCTCCGGGCTGACAGTCTGGAGGGCTTGGGATTGGCCGAAAAACGAGGCGAAGGTGGGGGGCGCATTGCTGACAACGGGAAAACCAATCAGGTTCAGGCCTGAGACGGTCCAAGTATGGCGGGGCGGCACGGGCTGGCCTTTGACCTGCCACTTGTAATTGACGTTGGTGGCGCTGGACACATAGACGAGATAGGCGGAATCGCCGACGAGGTTCTGGAGAGTGGTGACGGAACTGTTGGTGCGGTTCCAGCACAGCCAGTCGAGGGTGGCGGTGGGGGTGGCGGGACTGTTGACGAACTGGGTGCGCAAGGAGGGGTTCCAGCGCCAGATCTGGGTGATGGGGTTGGAGGCGTCGGTGGCGACGAGGTTGCTGATGGAGTTATAGGAGGCGTCGACGTGGAGAAAGACGGCGTTCCAGCCGTTGGTGACCTGAACTGTCTGGGTGACCCACTGGGCGTTGGACCGGAGGACGCCGGCGGCCAGAAATATTGGCAGCAGGAGGAATCGGAGGTAAAAGGTGCAGTTCATTGAACTAATTTAAACTAAAAAGTTACTTCTTTACTTATTGGCAATTGTATTTGAAGGTCGCGGGATCAGTCAACAACATCCTATAGGTGAGGATTGCCCGCGAGTCTTGGTCTTTGCGGACTGACTGCTTGCGGTTCCCCCTGCAGCCGGAATTCGCCTCCCGGAGTTTCTTTTGCTTGGGGGAGCAGTGACTTTGCCCCTAAATTTAAATTCCATCCCGCTGTGCTGCAGGCTTTTGCAATCACACAAGACCGCGGCTGCAGAGCTTGGACTTCCGCCTGATTACGGCCGATGCGACCCGGCAGAAATTCATTGGGCAGCGGGAATGCTGAGGCTGCCGGCCAGAGCCGCGGAGCCAAGTTCAGACTTCCGACCCGATCATATTGATGAGGGATGTGCGCGTGAAAACCAAGTGCGCCAGCCCTCGGTCAATTCGAGCCAGCCCCATCCGGCCAAAGCCCGGAGCAGGGGCAATGAGGTTTTTGGGGAGAAAGTGAAACCGGAAATCAATTCGCGGCGTCCATCATTGCGACGCCCCCAGAGGCCGCGCTGGCGTCGGATCCGGGCCATTTGGGCGAAACGTCGGTTGTAGAGGCGCATGAAGCAGAAAAACGGGAGGGAATGCGGGGTGGAAAAGGCGGGAGACGCCAGAGCCATGGCCCCGAGTTTGAATGGTTGGGATGCCACCCCGAGGTAATAGAGTCCCAGATCGAGCTGAAAGGCGCGGCGCATCAGCTCGTATTCACCCATGTATTCGTATTTGTCCTGATACACGGCCGCAAACCACCTCTGGTAGCTGTCGGTAAAAGCCTGATTAAGCCGGGCAATCCGGGGGGGCAAGGGTTCGCCTCGTTGGCCGGCCAGAACCAATTGTGCGGCCGACCAGGTGCTGTAGGAAATCCAGTCCATGCCCGGGCTGTAGAATGGATCAAGAAATGCCGCGGCATCGCCCACCAGGACAAAGCCATCACCGGCAAAGGTGGCGCTGGAATAAGCAAGATTTTTTCGGGAATGCACATCCCCTTCACGCCACTGCGCCTGGGCCATCAACTCGCGGCCGACGGGGTGCTGGAGCAGAAAGTTTTTCAATCGATCCCCCGGCAGGCCCTCCGCCGGCCACGATACCAGACGCTGATCAAACACCACGCCCACACTCATGTCCCCGCCCTTGAGGGGAATAATCCAAGCCCACCACCCCGACCCGAGGAGATGATTGGTGGCCGTGCCGCGAACGCCCTTGCAGGCTACAGCCCAGGCGGGGAATTTGCCGGCCAATTCAAGGCCATCCCAGTCCTTCACCCCCGTCCATCGGGCCCAGACCGCCGAGGTGGGATGGGCTGTATTGATCCGCCGCCACCCCTGTTGGCGTGCGAGCAGGGCGACCACGCCTGAAGCGTCCACCACCCAACGAGCCGAGACCTTGCGCACGGTGCCGCCATGCCGCACCTCCAGAATTTGCCGGCCGCCTGGGCAGAGTTCTATCCTCCCCACACTGGCTGGCCGGCATACTTGGGCGCCCACCTCTGCGGCGCGGCGCAGAACCTCCTCATCCAGTGCCGCGCGGTCCACCTGAAACGCGGGGACTCGCGACAGGTATTCCCCCCCGATCTCAGTGGCTTGGTCCAGGGTGGTGGCGCGCGGGTTGGCGAACCAAAAACGCATCCCCTGCTTGACCAGATGCGATTCGTTGAGGTATCGGGTCAGGCCGAGAACACGGCAGAGAAAATAACCACTCACCTCCACCGTTGCCTCCCCCACCCGCCGATTGAAGGCCGGGGATTTTTCGAGGATCAATACCCGCAACCGCGGCTGCTCCCGCAAAAGCAAAATCGCCGTGGCAGCACCCGAGAGCGCCCCCCCCACCACGGCCACATCAAAAGAATCCGCATCCGGGCAGGTGGCATTCATCGGAGGCGCAGAAAGGAAGTGGCCGCTCAATCCACCCGGTCGATGTGAAGATCGACTTTGAGCACAGTGCCGTCGGCCGCGGAGATGTAGACATCCCCAATGCTGGTGTCGTCGTTGGGGTTCTTGAGGCGGGCGGCCCAAAGACGCACCTTCCAGACGGGGGATTCCAAGGAGGGATCGAACTTGAACCTGGAATTCAGGGACAGCTGGGTTGCGCGGAGCGTGATGTTCTTCAACAGTGGCTGGGCGGAAGCAATTTGGATGGCCTTATTGGAGTCGGTGTGCAGTTTTTTAGGATCGAAAATATTTTCAGCTTTGATGTATTCGATCATGCGCAGGGGCCGGGAGACAGCCAGCTTCTGGCCCGCGCCGAATTTCACCTCGGTGCTTTTAAAGGTTGCGTCAGCATCGTAGTAGACCACCCACCAAATCGTGGGAAAAAGGCTGCCGATGGATTTTTCGGAGCGGATTTGGACCACTTTGTCTCTGGAATCCTTGCCGACGTAATCATTGCCGGCCTTGATGAGCTCAAAGGCGGTGGGTTCGGCGGCGAAGGCCGCTTGGCAAAGCAAAGCCATGGCCAGAGCGGCCAATCGGAGTGTTTTTTGGAGACCGGGGTGTTTATTCATCACGCGGAGAGTCTAGCCCAGGCACTGGAGGGTGACAATCTGGAAAAGGGCGCTTCGTTGACTTGCAGGCGTGTTCACTCTTTAATGGCGGGGCAGCCTAGTGACATTGTTGTGTTATTTCCTGTTTCCAAATCCGCTCATCCGCACCGCGTGGTCGTCACCGGCGCGGGGATTCTCACCGCTCTGGGTGCCGGATGGCAGCCCAACGCGCAGGGCTTTCGGGCCGGGCGCGTGGCGATGCGGCCGGTGTCCCTTTTTCCCGTGGACCGGCAGCGGATTGGGCTGGCCGGGGAAGCGGACCTGCCGCCCCTGCCGTCCACCCGGTTGGGTGCCCGGCAAATGAAACGCATGGACCGGGCGGCCACGATGCTGCTTTTCGCCGCGCATGAGGCCTGGATTCAATCCGGCTGGGGACCATCGGATGATTTGCCGCTGGTGCTAGGCACCACCAGCGGAGGGATGATGCTGGGGGAAACCTACTACCGCCAAGCCATCCAGACGCCTGACCTGCGGCGAGGCCAGGCCGAGCGCGTCCACAATTACCTTGCCCAACGCCAGGGCTTGAATCTGGCCGATGCCTTTGGATTCAGCGGACCGATGACGATCATTGCCAACGCCTGCGCCTCAGGGGCCAACGCTATTGGGCATGCCTTTGAGCTGCTGCGCCGCGGCGGGGCCCGGCGGGTTCTGACAGGCGGTTACGACGCCCTGAGCCAAGTGGTGTTTGGGGGATTTGACTCTCTGCAAGCCCTCTCCCCAACGCGCTGCCGGCCATTTGATGTGCGGCGCGATGGACTGGCGCTGGGAGAAGGCGCGGCTGTGCTCGCTCTGGAAACGCTGGACTCAGCGCGGCGACGCGACGCTTTGATTCTGGGCGAAATCGTCGGCTACGGCGCGGCGAACGACACGCATCATTTAACCCAGCCCCATCCTCAGGGAGAAGCAGCCGTGACCTCGATGAGTGCGGCCTGCACCTGCGCCGGGCTCAGTCCGGAGAAAATAGATTATCTCAACGCGCACGGGACCGGCACCCCGCTGAATGACTCCGCAGAGGCGGCGGCAATCAACAAATGGGCCGGCACTCATGCCGCGCGGCTGCCTGTCAGCTCCACCAAATCGAGCATCGGCCATCTTCTGGGGGCGGCCGGGGCGGTGGAAACCGTGGTTTGCCTGATGGCTCTGCAGGGCCAATGGCTGCCTCCCACCTCCACACTGGAAACACCCGACCCGGCCTGCGGTTTTCCTCTGGTGCAAACCCCCGCCGACGCCGCGCTGGAATATGCGCTGACCAATTCATTTGGATTTGGAGGTGCCAACGCATCGCTCATCCTTCGGAGGCATCCATGAGCGGGGTTTTTATAGCCGGTCTGGGCGCGGTGTCACCGGCTGGGTGGACTGTCGCATCCCTGCGCTCAGCCCTGGCAATCGGGCTGCCCCTGCCTGCGGTGGATCTGCCTCGCCCGGGGTGGGCCCGGCGGCCCCTGAGCGTCCGACAGGTCCCGCCACCAGAGCAGCGCCCCGCCTTCGTCACACACCCCCGGCTGCGCCGGACCAGCCCGGTGGCACATCACACCCTGTCGGCCGCCTTGGAGGCACTAGGAGTGGATGCGGCTCTGATTTCCAGCGGGGCCCTGACTCTGGGAATCATCTACTGCACGATGAACGGGTGTGTGAATTATTCGCGCCGTTTTTACGACGAGGTGCTCAAGGACCCGCGCACCGCCAGCCCGCTGCTCTTTCCGGAAACCGTGTTCAACTCTCCAGCCAGCCATCTGGGTTCGCTGCTGGGTGCCACGGCTGTTAATTACACTCTGGTGGGCGATGCCGGGGTTTTTCTCCAAGGCTTGGCACTGGCCGCCGAGTGGCTGACCGACGGCCGGGTCGGAGGCTGTTTGGTGGTGGGGGCGGAGGAGACGGACTGGCTGCTGGCCGACGCCCTGAGGCTCTTTGACAGGCAGGCAGTTGCCGCCGCCGGCGCGGGCGCAATCTACCTGCGAACCGGACCGGAGAGGGGCGCGGCGGTGCGGCTGAGCGCCGTCACAAACCCGCACCTCTTCCGCGCTGGAATCCCGCGCCGACACGCCGCACAATTGGCCCGCGAGGAAATTGCCTTCAACCCGCCCCCCGCCCTGCTCTGCGACGGTCTGCAAGGTTCGGAGCGGTCGGACCGGGATGAGCGCGAGGTGTGGGCAGACTGGACGGGAATCCGGATTTCGCCCAAGCGGATTTTAGGCGAGGGGTTCACGGCGGCAGCGGCCTGGCAATGCGTGGCCGCCGCAGACATGCTGGGGCGGGAGCCCTTCTCCGCGGCGACCGTGAGCGTGGTGGGCTGCCATGCGCAAGCCATTGCCGGCCAATTTATAAAAACAAACCCGACTGAATCCTGAATGAATTTGCGCGTTGTATTGATCACCGGTGCCAACGGGGGGGTGGGCCAGGCCATCGCCCGGGATTTCCTTGGAGAGGCGTCGGAGAATTTTGTCTGGATGGGAGTGCGCGAGCGGCGCGAGGCGGCCGCCGGGTTGGCCGCGCAATTTCCCGAGCGCTGCCGATGCCTTGAACTGGATGTGACGCGGCCCGAGTCCTGGAAAACCGCTGTGGATTCCATCCTGTCGGTGCATTCGCGCCTGGACGTTCTGGTCAACAACGCAGGCAAACACCAGGACGCCCTGCTGGCCACCATGCCCGCCGATGCTTGGGAGTCGGTGCTGAGTTCCAATCTGGACGGCGCCTTTCACGGGTGCCAAGCCGTGCTGCCGGCAATGATTTCGCAACGGGGGGGGCGGATTGTGAACATCGCCTCACTCAGCGCGCTGATGGCGCCTGCAGGCCAGGCGAATTACGCCGCCGCCAAGGCCGGCGTGGTGGCCCTGACCCGGTCCCTGGCCAAGGAGGTGGCGCGCTTGAACATCACCGTCAATGCGGTTTGCCCGGGGTTTGTGGAGACCGAGGCCCTGGCAACCTTGGGACCGGATGAGCGCAAAGCCGCGCAGAGCCGCATCCCAATGCGCCGCTTTGGCCGGCCCGAGGAGGTCGCCGCCGCCGTCCGCTTTCTGGCTTGCGCCCAAGCCTCTTACATCACAGGCTCGGCGTTGAAAATTGATGGCGGCATTTTTTGAGCCGCCCAAAACGCCGGCTGTTTTTCATCATGGAAGATTCAATTGCCCTGAAAAAAAGGCTCAAGACGATGCTGGTGGAGAACCTCATGCTCCAGCTCACCATCGACGAAATCACCGATGACCAGGCGCTCTTTGGCCCGGAAAGTCTCGGACTAGACTCGGTGGACGCGCTGCAGCTGGTGGTGGCGCTCGACAAGAATTTCGGCCTGAAAATCCCCGACCCGGCCGCGGCGAAGATCGTGCTGCAGAGCGTCAACTCGATGGCACAGGCGGTGCAGGACCTCCCGACCGCCTGAGCCCCTTTCAGTCCGCTCTCCGCCAGGCGGCGATGAACATGCCGTTTCCGCGATGATCCTGGGGCCACAGGGTGCGGGTGGCGGGAAGTGTGGGGGCAGTAGGAGCGCCGGCCGTGCCGAAGATATCCGGCAACTCGAGGGGTTTGAGTTCCGGATGCGCGCGGGAAAACTGGTCCACAACCCCGCTGGTTTCCGCACCTGTCAGCGTGCAGACGGAATACACCAGCTTGCCGCCGGGGCGCAGTGCCGGGGCTGCGTGATTGAGCAACTTCAACTGGATCGAGGCCAACTCCTGGACATCCTGCGGCGTGGTGGTCCAACGCGCATGAGGATTGCGCTGCCAGGTGCCCAGACCGCTGCACGGAGCGTCGAGCAGGATGCCATGGAATTTGGTCTTGGTGGGCAGTTTGGCGCCGCCGTCCCAGAGGGCGGAGCGGAAATTAAACACTTGGGCACGGGCGGCCCGGCGTTTAAGCTGCTGCAAGCGCGAGGCAGACCGGTCACTGGCCCAGATCAGTCCTTTGTTTTCCATCAACCCGGAGAGCTGCAAGGTTTTACCGCCCTGCCCGGCGCAGGCATCCCACCAGGTCTGACCCGGCTGCGGGCTGCAGAGAAAGCCCACGGCCTGGGAATTGAGATCCTGAATCTCGAATTCTCCTGCATGAAATTCCGGACGCCGGAACAGGTCCTCCAAGCCCAGATAAAGCACCGCGTCGGGCAGAGGTGACTTCCAAGTGGTGCCCAGCTTCTCGGAAAGGATCAGGCCCTGACCACGGCGGGCGCGCAACCACAACTTGGGTTCGGCTTGAATGGCGCGGACCCACGCCGGGGAAAGGCTCAGCTCCGCTTGCACCCAAGGCGGCACAGCCCGCTCCACCAGAGTCTCGTCGGAAAAGGATTGGGGGCGCTCGGCGAAGGTGCGGGCCAGTTCGAGCGCCGCTTGGATTTGCGCCGTCAGGGGACTTTCCCGCTCCAGCCAGTTCCACCAGCGAAAGTAGCTGAACACGGCCCGGCTGATTTCCCGGGTCTCCTCGCTGGTGGGCAATCGGCGGGAAGCCAGCGCGTCGCGCAAAACCACATCGGCCGGGTGCTCACGACTGGCATGACCCACCACTTCGGCCGCAATTTGAAGAACCAGAGAACTCATCCGCACATCTTACACAAAGCTGCGGCGGGAATACAGAGAAAGCACCGGCGGTTTCATGGCGAAGCCCTCCATCACATTAAAGCTAAAAACCGCAGTTGGAGTTCAACCGGGCGGAGCGGGCGCGGCGGGCGGACCATTCGAGGGGAATATCAATGGTTTTGCGGATGGTCTGGCGCAGAAAGTCGCTGGAGATGAAGGTTGCTGCGCCCGGAACGGGGCGCACTCCGCAAACCAAAACCGTCGCCTTGGGTTCCAACTGCGGCGCAGTTATCGCCAACCACGTCCGCAGCCGCTCGTAGCAGCCTTTCAACATCTGCCACCACTCCCCGTTCACCGCCATAGAGCAGTGCCACCTGTTCGGGCTTCGCCAAGCCCCGATCCGGGTCCGCAAATTCACCGTGATTTCATCCCCGGGCGCTTCCGGAACTGATTGTGCGGGTGATCCCCAGGTGGTTGAGAAAGCCGCTCCACGTAGAGAGGCCGCCGTAAGGCGTGAGCACCTCTTTCGTTCGTCTGACCGTGAATTTGCCCGGCAAGTTGCCCAAGGAACTCTCGTCCTTTCCTTCACCCGCGAGATAAACCGAAACCAACGATGTAAAAGTGCTCATCGCCCACGATTTTATTCACTCATTCACTCCTTAACCGTCCTTAACCGCCACTTCAACTGCGGAGATTAGGTGAAAACACTGTGAATAAGCCCTCCGCCTTGTGTCACCGGGGGATTCAGACCTGGCGGATGCTTATCAGGTCCCGGGGGGTGTCAGCTCGACCCGGCTGAAGATCTGACCGTCCTTGAGGCGGGTTTTGAGCAGCTGTCCGTCGGAAATCTGGGCGGCACCGCGCACGATCAAACCCGTTTCGGCAGAAAGGGTGATGGAATAACCACGCCCCAAAACCTGCTCCGGACCGAGCAGCCGGACCCGGGTTTCCAATCCATCCACTCTGGTCTTAGCTAAACGAAGGCGGCCGCGCACCATCTCCTGCAAACGAAGGTCGTGCTGGGCCAGCGACTCGCGCTGCAGACGCAGCCATTGAGCAGGTCGCACCCGGGCCAAACGGTCGGCAAGAGTGCGCCAAGCCGTTGCCTGTCCACGGAGAGCAGAGCGGGCGCAACGCAGCATGGCCGACTGAAAGTCATCCAGGCGCTGCAACTGCTCGTTAAGACGGCGGCGGGGGTGCACCCGGGCCAAACGCCTGGACAATTGCGCGGACAGCTCCCGGTCCCGGCTCCATCGGCGCCGGGCGCGCTGCGCCAAACGGAGTGCTGCGGCCGCCACGAATTGACGGCTGGCAAACATGCCTTCGGTGATGATTTCCGCGGCGGCGCTGGGGGTGGCGGCGCGCACATCGGCAACAAAATCCGCTATGGTGAAATCAATCTCGTGCCCGACCGCAGACACCACGGGAATGGCCGATTCAAACACAGCGCGGGCGACCACTTCCTCGTTGAAGGCCCACAAATCCTCAAGAGACCCGCCCCCGCGGGTGATCAGAATCAGATCCAGGCGGCAGTGGGGCGGCCGTTCGTTGGCTTCATTGAGCAGGCGGATGGCTGCGGCGATCTCGGCGGCGGCGCCATCGCCCTGGACCCGGCACGGTGCCAGAATAATCTCCAACCCGGGCTGACGCCGCTGAATCACGTGCAACACGTCGCGTATGGCCGCGCCGGTGGGCGAAGTCACCAGGCCGATGCGCTGGGGATACGCGGGCAAGGGTCTTTTGCGCTGGGGCGCAAAAAGACCCTCAGCGGCGAGCTGGCGCTTCAATTTTTCAAACTTCAATTGGAGCGCCCCAACCCCCTGCAACTCCACCTCACGCACCAGCAACTGATATTGGCCGCGCGCCTCGTAGACCGTCACCTCCCCATTCAGCAGGACTTTTTGTCCGTCGGCCACCAGGCTGCGCTGCGCGGTCGCCGCTCCCCGGAATAAAACACAACTGAGCTGGGCCGATGCATCCTTGAGCGTGAAATACATGTGCCCTGAACCTTGGAGACGCAGATTGGTCACCTCGCCGCCGACCCAGACCTGACCCACCTGCCGTTCCAAAAGACTCTTGACCCGGGTCGTCAGCTCGGACACCGACATCACCGCACGGCTGGGAGGCGGGGAAAACAAGTCCCCGAAGTCCCACTGGGATTTGGATGGTTTCGCGCTCAATTCAGGCACCATTAAGCCAGAGATTCAGGCCACAGCAAACTCAAACCCGCTTCAATCGCGGCGGAGGCCACCCCCTCAATCAGGCCCGATATCCTTCCAGAAGCAAAAGCATCTCGGTGACCGCGCCGGGCAGTCCAACCATGACGGCCCGGCTGACCACGCTATGACCTATGTTCAACTCCGCCAGATGCGGGACTTGCCGCAGCGCGGGCAGATTTTCGTAGTTCAGCCCATGCCCGGCATTGACTTTAAGGCCCAAGCCATGAGCCTGCTTGGATGCGGCGACCAACCTTGCCGTCTGGAAATCGCGGCGGTTCAGGTCGTCGAATTGCCCGGCAAAAGCACCGGTGTGCAACTCCACAAATTGCGCCCCCACCCGCGCCGCCGCAGCCACCTGCCCTTCCTCCGGAGCGATGAACAGGCTGACATCAATTCCGGCATCGTTCAGCCGCTGGCGCGTCCGGCTCAGATCCCCCTCCGCGGCCACCACGTTCAATCCGCCCTCGGTTGTAACCTCCTCCCTCCGCTCAGGAACGATGCAGACGATTTCGGGCTTGATCGCCAGCGCCAAAGCGACGATCTCCGGGGTGTCGGCCATTTCAAAATTCAGGCAGGTGCGGATGGATTCGCGCAAGCGCCAGACGTCCCGGTCCTGGATATGGCGGCGATCCTCGCGCAAATGTGCGGTGATGCCGTGGGCGCCGGAGGCTTCACAGGCCAGCGCTGCCGCCACCGGATCGGGCTCCCCACGGGCGCATCCTCGATAGCGGGCCTCGCGCAAGGTGGCGACGTGATCAATGTTGACGAATAACTTGAGCATGTAAGAATCCTAGGGTATGGAAAGCTCGTTTTCAAAACCGATCTGAGAATTATTTGCCAACCCTTGGAATTCACCCCCCCTTCATGACTCCTTTTCAATCCTTTTTAAAATACTGGTTTCCGATTGTGGCTTGGTGGGCTCTGATCTTCACCGCCTCATCGGACGCGGGTTCCTTCAACCATTCCTCGCGGCTGGTGGAGCCTTTACTGCGCTGGCTGGTTCCGGATATTTCAGAGGCTGCGGTGAGAACGGCAGTGCTCGTGGTGCGGAAAGGAGCGCATCTGACCGAATACGCTACGCTGAGCATCCTTTGCTGGCGGGCCTTGCGCAAACCGATCCGGCGCGATCCGCGCCCATGGTCGTGGCGCCAGTCCGCCGCAGCCCTGCTGCTGGTGGTCCTTTATGCGGCCAGCGACGAATGGCACCAGACCTTTATTCCCAGCCGCGATGGTTGCGTGCGGGATGTGCTGATCGATTCCTCGGGCGGCGTGGCGGGATTGCTTGGGCTGTGGTGGCTGGGAAGCCGGCTGGGTTGGTGGGCTGCAGCGCCCGGAAAAACGGGCTCGGAACCGCGGAGCGATTTCTGTTCACAGCCTTAAGAAGCCGGAGTAAGGTGGCGGGTGTTGATGAGACAGCCGCTGGTCGGGGTGGCGATGTTTTATGTGGGTGGTTTGCTGCTGGGGAATTTACAGCAACCTCCGCCCCTCTGGCTGCTTACCTCCACACTGTTGCTCTGCCTGACCGCCCTTTGTCTGGGCAGGCTGCGAGCGGGCCTGATTCCGCCTTTGGCCCTGATGTCGGGTTGGACGGGACTGGTCTGCCACACATCCATTCTTTCCCCGTTGGACCTGCGCGCTTTTTCAGGTTCCAATCCGGCTCTGGTTACGGTGCGGGGGCGGCTTGAGGAAACGCCCCGGCGAAAACTGCTGATCCGGAATGACCAGGAGCTATGGCGCACGCAGGCGGAGCTGAAGATCACAAGTATCCGTCTGGACAAGGACTGGCAGGCGGCGACCGGAAAAATAATGACTCTCAACGCGGGACTTTTGCCTCCCCTTTTTTTTGCCGGCCAGCAGGTGGAGGTGAGCGGAGTGCTGGCCCCGCCGCCAAGCCCCTTGGCGGAAGGTCTCTTTGACTACCGCACCTACCTGCGCCGCAGGGGGATTTATTATCAACTCAAGACCGAGAGCGCCAATGATTGGCAGCTGCGCGATCCGGTAAAAAAAAGCCCCCCCTTGAGTGACCGGTTTCTGGCCTGGGCGCGCGTTGCCCTAGCACGAGGACTCCCGGCAGAAGACGAGGCTTTGCGGTTGGAGTTTGCCCTGACACTGGGCGATAAGACGGTGCTCAACGAGGATGTTTCCGAGCCTTTCGTTCAAGCCGCAACCTATCATATTTTTGCCGTCGACGGCCTGCGCATGGGCATCCTGTTTGGAATCTTCTTCACCCTTCTGCGGGTTGCTCGACTGCCCCGATGGCTGGCAGGAATGCTGCTAATTCCTCTAATCTGGTTTTATGTGGGCCTGACCGGATGGGCGGCGTCAGCGATCCGCGCGACGGTCATGCTGACCATTGTGATTGCGGGATGGGCCTTGAAGCGCCCTACGGACCTGATCAATTCGCTCTTTGCGGCAGGGCTCGTGATTCTGGTTTGGGATCCGCAACAACTATTTCAAGCCGGATTCCAGCTCTCCTTTTTTGTGGTGCTTTGCATCATCCTCGTGCTGCCGGCTTTTGACCGGATGGGCCGGGTCCTGCTCCGGGACGATCCTCTGGTGCCGCAGGAGATGAGGCCGCGCTGGCAGCAGAAGCTCAAAGCTCCGGGCCGGTTTTGCGGGGATTTATTCTGCACCTCGCTGGCGGCGTGGCTTGGATCCATCCCGTTGGCGGCCTATTATTTCCATATCATCACCCCGGTTAGCACGCCGGCCAACATTGTGGCGGTGCCGCTCTGCGCCCTGGTGCTGGCGGCCAACTGGAGCAGCCTTCTGGTGGGGGGCTGCTTTCCACCTGCGGCCCAACTGTTCAACCACGCGGGATGGTTTCTGATGGAATCAATCCGTGTGACCAGCCAGTGGTGCGCAGAGTGGCCTGGAGCTTATTTTTATGTTCGAGCCCCCGCTTGGCACACCACCGCATTCTACTACGCGGTTCTTCTGGCCGTGTTTTCGGGTTGGCTCTTCAAACCCCGCTTTCGAGGCTGGAGGTTTTTCGGACTGATCAGCCTGACTCTGGCTTGGGGCTGGCAGTGGCAGCGGCAGCGGAGCGCCACGCGCCTGAGCGTGTTGCCGCTCAACGGGGGCAGTGCCGTTTTCTGCCGTTCTGCCGCGGGGGAAAAAACCTGGCTGGCCGATTGCGGCAACACCAACAGCGTCGAGTTCGTCCTAAAACCCTTCCTGCGGGCGCAGGGCATCAACCATCTTCCGTGCTTGATACTCACGTGCGGCGAGACCCGCCAGATGGGCGGAGCGGAGTTGCTTGCAGGACTCTTCACCCCATCCATGATCGCCTCCGGCAGTGCTTCCTTCCGCTCTGCCAACTGCCGCCAAATCATCGAACACCTCGCAAAAACAGGGATTCCCATGCGCATGCTCAATCCCGGGGAGACTCTGGGACGCTGGACCGTGGCATCGCCTCCCCGGCAGACGCCCCTGCCCAGGGCTGCCGACAACACCATGGTCCTTCGCGGGGATTTCCCGGAGGCGCGCGTGCTCTTGCTCTCACAACTGGGCCGGGCCGGCCAGACCGCGCTGCTAGCCAATGCAATGGATCTGCGGGCGGACATCGTTGTATGCGGGCTGCCCCTCAACGAACCTCCCCTGGGAGAAAACCTCTTAACGGCCATAAACCCCAAAATAATAATCCTGGTGGACTCTGAATTTCCAGCCCAGTTTCGGGCCGGCACGGCACTGCGAGAACGCCTAAGCCGTCGCGGATGCCGGGTGATCTGCACCCGAGAGTCCGGGGCGGTGACAATCACCCTTGGGAAGGGTGCTTGGAAAGTTGAAACCATGGACGGTTTATCCGTTTCCAACCCGTCCGACTGATGGCTTCCCCCGGATGCGAACTTGCCACCCGGACGAGCCGTGACAAAGTGTTTTCTGGAAACCGGGTTTACTACGGACTGCTTCTCCCCCGGAATTTCCTCCCCGGCTTGGCAGGACGGACGGGTTGCTGGCAGGATGTTGAAAGCCTTTTAAAAAGACCCACGCACCCAAAACGAATGGTTTTGCAGGGTAAAGGCCGGAAAACCAATCTCAAAATCGGCTCCTAGGCATTTGAACGCGCCTGTGCTAGGATGGGGACATCACGAACATTGCGGCACCAGCAGCCGTCAAATTGCTTTCATGAAAGGAGCCAGGAACAGAGTGCAAGATTTTGGGCGACCACAACGGCGGCAGTCCGCCAAAACAAAAACAGTAGCATACCATGCCCTGCACAAACACCATCAGCGAAATCCTTAAACTCAAGGGTTCCCATGTCTGGAGCATCTCCCCGGAATCAACAGTCTTTGAGGCCATCAAGATGATGGCCGAGAAAGATGTGGGGGCGCTGCTGGTCACAGAAGGGAATAAGCTTCTTGGACTGGTCACGGAACGGGACTACACGCGCAAGATCGCCCTCAAGGGAAGATCCTCCAAGGAGGTTAAAGTGCGCGGGATCCTTTCCGAACGCCTGGTGGCTGTGAGCCCTGCCCACAAGGTCGAGGACTGCATGCGACTGATGACGGAAAACCGGGTCCGGCATCTGCCGGTTCTGGAGGCGGGCATCATCCAAGGCCTGGTGTCAATCGGGGATTTGGTCAACTCGATCATCTCCGAGCAGGACACCACCATTCATCAACTGCAAACCTACATCAGCGGCCACCCGGCCTGAAAAGAGATTCGGCACGAACGGTGGAGGGACCCCGCCGGAAATGGAATTTCAATGCCAACCCGGCGGAAAAGACTCCCTGTTCAAGCAATGCTTTAATTGAAAAACCGGGGGTGATCCATTGTTTTGCCGTGGGCGGGCAAGCCGGAGTCGACTGCTTTTCAAAGCGGCCCCGGGAGCGGAGACCGCAGCAATTCAACTGCGCGACTGGGTTCGCCCCAGGGCAACCGAAACATAGCGGGCTTCCTTGATGGGGAATTTTTTCACCTCCACATTCACGGTCAGCGGCTTGTATTTGACCATAATCAGGTCGGCGAGATTAGCCGTGAGCTTTTCAATCAACTTCCAACTGCGCCGTTCGCCGTAGTGCAGCAGCTCCTGGGCGAGATCGTAATAATTGATGGTCTTCTCCAGGCGGTCACTCACTTCGGCAGCAACCGTATCGGCAGTCATGTCGATTGTCAGCAGGAGCCGCTGGGGCCGGCTGCGCTCCTCATCGGTGATGCCCACGTGATAAAAAACTTCCAGATCAACAATGCTGATTCGCGACATAAAATTTCCAATATTTTCAACTTTTGCCCGAAACGCTGAGCAGGAGCAGCCGGGTAGGCTGGTTGACCGGCAGATCCAGCGCCTGCTTTGGACTGACCCAGCGGAATTCTTGGGCTTCTTCGTTCAGAACCACCTGAGCGACGCCCGCGGCCCGGCATGTATAATTGAGCAATATGAAATGCGCATCACGATAAAACTCTCGTGACGCGATGCAATCCTGAACCAATACAAACCGGATATACCCCACCTCCAGCCCGGTTTCCTCCAGCAGTTCGCGGCGCAGGGCGTCCTCGGAAGTCTCGCCCCGTTTGATCTTGCCGCCGGGGATTCCCCACAAATCGGACCACTTGTGAGTGCGAACCAGCAGGACCTGTCCGGCGTCATTGAAAACAAGCCCGCCGACCGTGGGAATGGGATGCGCATCTTTGGCGACGCCAAGGGACGCCGGGGACAACCTCATCCCATTGTCCTCCAACAGGAACTTCAACTCCCCCAGATGCTCCACAATCAGATCAGGTCCGGCGGCGCGCAATTGCTCCAGGGTGTTGTAACCCGTGAGGACCGCGCAGGATTGAATGCCGCCGTGCCGCGCGGTTTCAATATCATGCCGCATATCGCCCACAAAGAGGGTCTCCTCCGGCGTCAGGGAATGCCTGGCCAGGATCTCATGAATTTTCTCCCGCTTGTCCCGGACATCCAAGTAAGCGGTGTCGAGGAACTCGCCAAATCCGGTCGCCGCCGCCTGTAGGGCGAAGTGCTCGTGATGCACCGTGCTGAGCAAAAAAGTGCGCATCCCCCGGGCACGGCAGAACTGAAGGAAGTCCAGCGCATGGGGCAGCGGGCAAACCGAAGCCTGCACCTGGCGGAATTTGGAATGGAACCAGTCCTCCAGCTGCGGCAGCGGGATATGCGGCGTATGCCGCTGATAAAAGCCGGTGAACGGCAGAGCGAACTCGGAACGAAACGCCTCGAGCGACAATTCCGCGCACCGCGCCTGAGCCAGCACGAAATTGGTGGCCTGCCAGACCGCAGGCAGGTCGTCCACCAGGGTGCCGGACCAGTCAAAGATAATATTGCGAACCACGCGCGGAGTGTAGCCGTCCGGGGCGGAGAGGCAACAGAATCAAAAGACGCTTTCGCTGCCGGCGCCCAAACGCCACAATGCGTGAAGATGTTGATCGCCTTTCACAAACCCTACGGCGTGCTGTCCCAATTCACACCCGACGGCTCGCCCAACCGTTCTCTGGCAGAATTCGCCTTCCCGAAAAATGTCTACCCTGTCGGCCGCTTGGACGCCGACTCGGAAGGATTGCTTCTGTTAAGCGACGAACCCGGATTAAATGAGATCCTGCTCCATCCCCGCCACGCTCATGAGCGTGAATATTGGGTGGAGGTGGAAAACGTCCCCACGCCCGACGCCTTGATCCAGCTTGAGCAAGGCGTTGTCCTTCAGGGCCGGAAAACCCTGCCCTGCCGAGCCCGGCGAATCGAGCCCCAACCGGAACCGCCCCCCCGGGTCCCCCCAATCCGCTTTCGCAAGACCGTGCCGACCTGCTGGCTTGCACTCGAGTTAATCGAGGGAAAAAACAGGCAGGTGCGCCGGATGACCGCCGCCATCGGACACCCGACACTGCGGCTGCTGCGGGTCCGGATCGGCCGCTATGAGCTGGTCGGACTGCCGCCCGGAAGCTGGAAAGTTCTCGTGCCGCAGGATCGCCAGCTGGCCCTGAGCTGATTTAAAAACAGCCGAGCGCTGTCCTTGAGCGCAAAGGCTGTGGATTGACTTAGACCCGGCCTCGCAACAGATAGATGAGTGAAATCAGCGCAAGCGAGACCAAGGACATTGCCAGAGCGGATGAAATAAAGTAGGAAAACCCGATCAGGGCGAGGCCACCGAACAAGGGCAACATCTCCTTTTGTTTCCAGCCGTAAGCCGCAAAACCGGAGCCCACCGAGCCCCAGACAAGCGATGCGATCAGTGTGTTTGAGTCAAAATTCATCGGGCTGCCTCGACGGATTGAATATCGGACGGGGCTTTATGACCCGCACACTTTACAATCCGTCGTGACTTGCGGCCAGAACTCATTTAATGTGGCGCGCAAAAGAAGCGTTCATGTCCGTTCCAAATTATTTGCATGAGCAGGTCGGCGGGGTGTTGCTCTCGATCAAGCTTCAGCCGCGGGCTTCGGCAAATGAGATAGGCCAACCGCTTGGAGACGAACTGCGCGTCAAAGTCACCGCCCCGCCAGTGGATGCGGCCGCCAATGAGGCTTTAATACGGCTGCTGGCCGACAAATTGGGCTGCGCCCGCGGCCGGGTGGAAATCTTGCGCGGCCGGACCTCGCGGCATAAGACGCTCAAGCTGCACGGTTTAACGGCGGCAGAAACCCTCAAACTGCTGGGGTGAGAGGAGGGAAGCCCTGGGGTGGCGGATAGCCTGATGCGCAAACCGGCATTCCCTCCTTGGTATCCCGGCTCAGCGAAGCGCCGCGGCCCTCAATGAATCCATGTTCCCGGTTGAACTCATCCCCGGCCTTGGTTAACATCAGGCCCATGACGTTGACAGAAAAGATTCTGGCACGCGCGGCGGGCAAGGCCAGCGTCCAGGCAGGCGACAATATTTGGGTGAACGCGGACGTGCTGATGACGCACGATGTCTGCGGACCGGGCACCATAGGAGTGTTCAAGCGCGAATTCGGCAGGGACGCCAAAGTCTGGGACAAAACCCGGGTGGTCATCATTCCGGATCACTACATTTTCACCGCCGATTCCAAATCCAATCGGAATGTGGATATCCTCCGGGAATTCGTGAAGGAGCAGGGTATCGAGTATTTCTACGACGTGATTGACGACCCGAATGGCAGCTGGGTCTATGACGCGGCCAAAGGCAACCGTCAGCGCCAGTATGGCTCGCGCTATGCCGGGGTCTGCCACACCGCCCTGCCCGCCAAGGGCCACACGCGGCCGGGGGAAATCCTCTTTGGCACCGACTCGCACACCTGCATGGCGGGCGCGTTCAACCAGTTCGCCACCGGCATCGGCAACACCGACGCGGGGTTTGTTCTGGGCACGGGCAAGCTGCTCATCAAGGTTCCAGAAACCATGCGTTTCCGGCTGGAAGGACGACTGCAACCCGGGGTCATGGCCAAGGACGTCATTCTCCACTGCATTGGAGAGATCGGGTTTGACGGAGCGACCTATCGGGCGATGCAGTTCGACGGCCCCGGCGTTGCCTCTCTTTCGATGGATGACCGAATGACAATCGCCAACATGGCGATTGAGGCTGGAGGCAAGAACGCCATTTTCCCCTTCGATTCCCGCACGGCCGAATACGTCGACGCCCGGGTCAAGCTCAACGGCACGAAGGCCGGCTACCAACCGGTGGAGGCGGACCGAGACCAAACCTTTGTTTACGAGCTGGTGGTGGACTTGGACCAGCTCGAACCAACCGTGGCCTGCCATCCCGATCCGGGCCAGCGAAAGAAGGCCAAGGACATGGATATGAAACTGGACCGGGCATATGTGGGCTCCTGCACGGGCGGCAAGACCAGCGATTTTGTGGAGTTTGCCCGGGTGCTGCGCGGCAAAAAAGTGGTCATCGATACCTTTGGAGTTCCTGCCACGCCGGAGATTGTCCGCGATCTGCAAACAACCTATTGGGGGAGCCAGACCATTTGGGACGTGATGGTAAGCGCCGGGGTGCAAATGACCGAAAACGCCGGCTGCGCCGCGTGCCTCGGCGGCCCCGTCGACACCTTCGGCCGCATCAACAAATCCGGCATCAAGTGCATCAGCGCGACCAACCGCAATTTTCCCGGCCGCATGGGTGACAAGGAATCCCAGGTCTTTCTCGCCTCGCCCGCCACGGTCGCCGCCAGCGCCCTGACGGGCCGGGTCACCGACCCGCGCGGTCATTTGGGCAACTAAAAAACCACCACCCTCCCCGCAATGAGTACCGGAGTCAACCTGACCGGAAGAAAAGCCGGATGGCGATGGCGGATCGCCGCGTCCACGGCCTGTTTGAGCAGTTGACGTGACCTTATGGGAGTTTTTTTAGATGCGCCGCCAGATGAATCGCGAAAGTTTGGACCGCGGTTGTGAGCGCGGAATTCTCGGACTCGTGTTCACCATCCTGGTGTTCGGCCCTCTGGCCACCGGGGCGGTTCGCACTCCCGACTTTCTGGCAATTCAAACGCTCACTCTAGGCGTGATGGTTCTCTGGGGGCTGCGGCTTTGGCTGGTGGAACGTCCCCGACTCCTCTGGCCTCCAATCTGCTGGGCCGTGCTGGCCTTTTCGGCATATGCCTTGGGGCGTTACCTGACGGCGGATCTCGAATATGTGGCGCGGGGTGAGGTGGCCCGGGTGCTGGTTTATGCCTTCCTTTTTTTGGCCATTCTAAACAACCTCCACCGTCAGGAGCATCTCCAGCCCCTGCTCTTGACGATGGTTTTCCTGGGTATGGGCATTGCATTCTATGCCGATTTTCAATTCGCCACCAAGTCCAGCAAAGTCTGGTCCTTCACCTCGCCCTATCAGGGCCGGGGCACGGGCACCTTCATCTCAGCCAACAATCTCGGAGGGTTTCTCGAGATGCTTCTGCCCGTCGCGCTGGTGTGGCTCCTGGTCAGCCGCGCCAAACCCCTGACAAGAATTTTTGTGGCCTATGCCGCCCTGGTGATCATCTCCGGCATCATCGTCACCATGTCACGCGGCACCTGGATTGCCACCACCATCACTTTGGCGTTTCTTTTCGCCGTGCTGCTCTTTCATCGGACCTACCGCCTGCCCTCCGTGATCCTGCTGATGCTGATGATCGGGGCGTGTGTTTTTCTGTCGCCGCGGGCGACGCTGTTCAAGGCGCGCTTGCAAAAGCTGGCCACAGCGGATGGAAAACTGGATGACGACGCGCGGTTCGATCTCTGGCGACCTGCCCTGCAACTATGGCGTGAAAACCCCTGGTGGGGCATCGGCCCAAACCACTTCGACTACCGTTTCCGCGCCCTTCGCCCCGAAACAATCCAACTGCAACCCGACAGGGTGCATAACGATTATCTCAACACGCTGACGGACTGGGGAGCCGCGGGTGCGGGGTTGGTGGCGGCTGCCTGGGTCCTGCTCTTTGCCGGCGTTTGCAGAACCTGGCGGCGGGTGTCCGGAACGGCGGCCGACTTGGGATCGCGCCAAAGCAACAAGTTCGCCTTGTTGCTGGGGCCCCTGCTGGGTCTCACGGCCCTGCTTCTTCACTCGTTTGTCGATTTCAACTTTCATATCCCGGCCAACGCGATCCTGGCGATAACTCTTATGGCTGTTGTGAGCAGCTGCCAGCGTTTCAGCACAGAGAAGCATTGGAAGGCGCCCAAGCTCCCGGCCAAACTCCTGCTCACCCTGCTGCTCGTCCTCGGGTTGGCTGGTTTGGGCTGGCAAGGGCAGCGCAGCGCGCGTGAACACCACTGGCTGAGCCTTGCCGAACACGCCCCGGACGGCTCCCTGACCCAGATGGCAGCGCTCGAAAAAGCTTTCGCCATCGAACCCAGAAACAGCAACACCGCCGGCGCGCTCGGCGAAAACCTGCGCCGCCAGTTCTGGGATGACGAGGCGGAAAGCACCGCCGCCCGCGCGTTGGACTGGTTGAGCCTGACCCGCAAGCTCAACCCCTACGATGGCTACGCGTCCCTGCGCTCGGGCCTCTGCCTGGACCGGCTGGGGCGCAAAGAGGAATCCGTACCGTTCTACCGGGAGGCCCTGCGGCTGGATCCCAACGGCTATTTCACGGCGGCCTATTTGGGCTGGCATTATGTTCAGCTCCGCGACTACGCGGCGGCCAGAACGTGCTTCGAACGCTCCCGCAGGCTTAGCTGGCAAAACAACCAAATTGCCGATTCGTATCTGCCTCTGGTCACGGAGAAACTGATGATGGCGGCCACCAACACCACTCCCGACGTGCTGGTGGAACCTGGGCAGCTAAGTCGCTGAACGGGCTCCCTTTGACATGGAATCCCCTCCGCCCCGAGCAGAGCCCCCCGCCCGAGAAAATCGGTGACATTGGGGTTGACACTGATAAGCCTGCGGCTAACCTTGCAAGTAATTTAACGGGCAACAGCTAACTAGGTAACGGCTAAACATACTTCTTATGAAAAATATTCGTCCAATGATGCGCTTGTGCGTGACAGGTGTATTTCTGCTAGGTTTATCCGCCAGCTTGCATGTTCAGGCCGGCCAGCTTGGAACAGCAAAAGTGGTTCAGATCAAGGGATCCGCCCGATACATGATTGCCAGCGGCGGCACATGGCAGCCCCTGACGGTAGGCACGGTTGTCACTCAAGGAGCCATCATTCAGACGGCCGACGCATCCTATGCGGACTTGGTGCTCAACGACACCTCCGCCAAATCCGGGTTGGAGAACGCCCCCAACAACGCGGACGCGAACAGAAGCGCCACCGCAAGTACCGCAGTGAGCCAGAACGAATCCATGGTCAAACAGGACGCCATCCGCGTTTTGGAAAACTCGGTGCTCAGTGTTGAAAAGCTCTCCGTCACCCAGACCGGGGCTGACGCTGTGACGGACACCGAATTGGATCTCAAGGCGGGAACCCTTTTCGGCACGGTGAAAAAACTTTCACCCGCCTCAACCTATGAAATCAAGATCCCCACCGGCGTGGCGGCTGTTCGCGGCACGGTCTACATGATCAGCGCCGGTGGCGTTGTGGATGTGCTTTCCGGCAAGGTGCTCATTTCTTATGTCAGAAACGGCGTCGCCAAGGTGGCCACCGTGACTGCAGGCCAGCAGTTCGACCCCAAGACCGGCATTGTCAGCAGAATCCCGGAGAGGACCTTGGAAAAACTGCAGGAAATCGTGGAAAACGTCGGCTCAAAAGCCCTTACCAAGGCAACCACGTTCACCAAAGACAACACTGTCTATAACGTCTCCCCGGTGCAAACCAAGCCGTAAAAGCCGGTTTTCCGGATACCGTATTTTACCAACCCCGGAGCATCGCTCCGGGGTTTTTATTTAGTCCACACCCCGTGAAACCCGCCCTGCACCGCACCCCGTTACTGCTCACTCTAGGGGTTGTCTGTCTGGTTTCCCTGGCGCGAATTTTGCAACCGGAGTTTTTTGAACGGCTTGAGCGCATCACCTATGACCTGCGAGTCCGGAGCAGCCTCCATTTCCCACACCCCGCAGCCTCCAATCTCGGCTTCATCTTTATCAGTGATGAAAGTATTTCGGCAATCAACAACGGCAGCCTTGGATTCCGCTTCGGTCTCTATTGGCCCCGCCAGATCTACGGATTGCTGACCCGTGAGCTCTCCGCCCAAGGCGCGCAGGCGGTTGCCTTCGACCTGCTCTTCCGTGAACTGCGACCCGATCATGCCCAGGTGCCGCTGAGCAGCGCTACCGAGGTTGAGTTGCCGCACTTTCTTGCGGCAATCCACCCGGGCGGAAAACCCGTCACCTACGACTCCGATGGCCAGTCAATCACTCTGGTGGAGTCGGATGACTACTTTGCCTGGCAACTCAAGCGATCGGATCGCGCCATTCTGGCAGCCCAGCGCGATGTAGCGCCCCACCCGCTGTTTGCCACCAATGCGGCGGCCTTGGCGGACGTCTATGCCGAGCGGGATTCGGACGGTGTGCTTCGTCGGGCAAAGGCGTTCGAGGTGGTGACCAACTGGCACTTCGCGTTCCGCCAGGTCGCCGCAGATCCGGGCTACGGGATCAATCTGGCCCGGGCACGGGTGGAGAAAAATCAAATCTTCCTACCTCGAACCCCAGGCGCGGGACAAAGCGAACCGCCGCCGGACATCAAGGTTCCGCTGGATGCCGATGGAAACTTTTCACTGGCTGATTTTGGGGGCGAAAAACTCCCGACCGGCGTTCCCAACCGCGCGAAACCTTTCACCCTCCAACACCTCTGGCATATGGGCATTGTGCTGGCAGCAAGGGAACTCCAGTTGGATTTGGACCATGCCCAAATAGAACCGGACCGCGGACGGATCATTCTGCATGGTAAAAACGGCCTGATCCGGATTATCCCCGTGGACGCCGGCGGCTATCTCTACATCAACTGGGAACTGGCCCCCACCGACCCCCAACTCAGGAAAGAATCCATAGAAAGTTTGCTCGCTCAAGACCGGGCGCGCGCCGCCGGGCGCACGGCGGGACTGACCAACCGCTGGATGGGGCGCCTGGCAGTCATCGGTTCCAGCGCCACCGGCAACGACCTCACTGACCGCGGTGCCACACCTCTGCAATCCGACACACTGCTGGTCAGCAAACACTGGAATGTGGTCAATTCCGTCCTCACCGGACGTTTTGTCCGGCGCTCCTCCCTATCCATTGATCTGCTGCTCATCGCCTTGATGGGGGGCCTTTCAGCCCTGATCAGCTGGAGGGCGCGAATGCTGCAGGCCTCCGCTCTCGTGCTGCTTCTGCTGGCGGTCTACGCCGGCCTGGGAGTGTTTTTTTATATCCAGTCTCGCTACTGGCTGCCTCTGGTCCTTCCCATGCTCGGATCGGCTATCCTGATCCATCTTTGCCTGGTGACCTGGCGGGTCTTGTTTGAACAGGCCGGGCAACGCCACGTCCGCGCCGTCTTCGCCAAAATCGTTTCTCCCAACATTGTCCAGGAACTGCTCAACTCCGAGTCCCTGTCCCTCGGTGGGGCGCGGCGCGAAGTCACAGTGCTGTTTGCCGATGTGCGGGGCTTCACTCAATTCACCGATGGCAAACAGGATCAGGCCGAGGCTTATGCGTCGGAACACCAACTGTCCGGCGCGGAACGAGAGGCGTATTTCGACCAGCAAGCCAGGCAAACCTTGGCGACCGTCAACGCCTACCTCTCCCGCGTCGCCGACATGGTCAAGCAGTATGACGGCACACTGGACAAGTTTATCGGCGACTGTGTGATGGCGTTCTGGGGAGCTCCGACCCCCAACAACAGGCACGCCGTGGCCTGCGTGCGCGCCGCCATTCAGGCACAACTTTCAATCCATCAACTGAATCGGGAACGGCTTGCAACCAACCGCCTGATGGAAGCCGAAAATCCGGCCCGCCTGGCCGCCGGTCTGGAACCTCACACCCCGCTGCCCTGCCTGCTGCTGGGCAGCGGCATCCACACCGGCATCGTCACCGTCGGGCTTATGGGTTCCGAGTCGCACATCTCCAACTACACCGTCTTTGGACGGGAAGTGAATCTGGCCAGCCGCTTGGAAAGCATTTCCGGTCAGGGCCGCATCGTCATCAGCGAGACCACCTACGAACACTTGCGCCGCGAGGCACCGGATTTGGCCTCGACCTGCATCCCGCTGCCCGACACCCAGGTCAAAGGCATCCGTCTGCCGGTCAAGATTTATGAGGTGCCCTGGCATCCACCTGCCTGAGCCGGCAGCCCCGGCGAAAAGAAAGGCGCAGACGGACCGAGGCTCCTACTTTCCCTTAAGCAGCGCCTCGGCGTGCCGCCGGGCCGCCTCGCTTTGACCACCAAGCATTCGCGCCAATTCAGCCACGCGCTCCTTGCGCTCCAGCAAGCGCATCTCGGAAACCGTACGGCCGTCCTTAAGCTGTTTGGCGACCAGAAAATGAGCGTGCCCCGAAGCCGCCACTTGGGGCAAATGCGTGATGCACAAAACCTGCCGTTTGCAGGCGATCTGCCGCATTTTCTCCCCCACGGCGTGGGCTGTCTCACCGCCCACATTGGCATCCACCTCATCAAAGACGAGCACGGGGATTTCGTCTTCGCCGGCCAGGACCGTTTTGAGCGCCAACATCACCCGGGCCAGCTCGCCGGAGGATGCAATCGCACGCAACGCCTTGGCAGGCTCGCCGGGGTTGGGCGCGAACTGGTATTCGACTGTGTCGAAGCCGCTCAACTGAGGTTTTGGCGCCGCCTGCGCGGGCAAACCGCCGCCCCCCGCCTTCATGGTCGAAAACTCCGGTGTGGTGATAGCCACATCAAACCGGCTTTGCTTGAAGCCCAGATCGGCCAACTGCCCGCTCACGGCCTTGCGCAAAGCGGGCACAACTTTATTCCTTTGCGAGGAAAGCTCCCGGCCCGCTTCCAGAATCTCCATGTCCAGCCTGGAGAGTTGCCCGTTCAATCGCACCAACTCCGAGTCGCGCTGCTCCAGCGAATGCAACTGATGCCGGGCGGATTCGCCGAACTGCAGCACCTCTGCGAGTGAAGCCCCGTACTTGCGCTTGAGCGCATGGATCAAATCCAGCCTTGCCTCCAGCTGCGCCATCCGCTCGGGGTCCAGATCCACCTTGTCCAAATAACGCGAGAGGCCGCTTTGCAGATCCCGCAACAGGCCGACGGCCTGCACCTGTGTATCAGTCAACACCGCCGTTTCCGGGTCAATGCGCTGCAAGTCCTGCAACGTGCGCCCCAGGCTGCCTGCCTGGGTCAACAAGGACTGGTCATTCTCCGCGAGAAGATCAAGAGCGGACTGCGCGAGTTGAAGCAGTTTGGCCGCATTGCTGGCGCGCTGATAATCCTGTTCAACAGCCGCTTCCTCGCCGGGTTGGAATTTGGCCGAGCCGATTTCATCCACCTGAAAGCGCAGCAGATCAAGCTGCTGGGCGTAGGTTTTTTCATCCACGATCAACGCGGCCTTCTCCCTCTCAAGTTCGGCACGGCGGTGCATCAGCCCACCAAAAGATTCCCGCTCCTTTTCCAGTCCGCCAAAGGCATCCAAAATGGACAACTGCCTGGCCGGATGCAGCAGGGATTGATGGTCATGCGGGCCGTGAATGTCCACCAACAATTCCCCCAGCGCGGCCAGAGCGGCCAGTGTGGCGGGAGAGCCGTTGACAAACTGGCGGTTGGCCCCCGAAATGGTCAGGGCGCGCTTAAGAACCAGCTGGTCGTCCTCACACGCTTCAAGCCCGTTGGATTCCAGCAGTGCGCCCAGAGGCGTCCGCAGGCCGCTTATGTCAAAAACCGCCTCCACCGAGCACCCATCGCTGCCGCTGCGAATCAGCGTGCGATCAGCCCGCTCCCCCAGAATCAAGTTCAAAGCCCCGATCAGAATGGACTTGCCGGCGCCGGTTTCACCGGTGATAACGTTGCAACCGGCCTGCAGCTCGAGGGTCAGGTCTGCAACCAGGGCCAAATTCTTGATACGCAGCGTGGTTAACATGAATGTCAGCTTCGGAGAGGACAATGGGGTTTGTTCCGCCACGGAGCAAACCGAAAAAGAGCGGGCGCGCAAAAATGTTCCCCGCCAACACCTCTCCTGCTAACATTTCCCCGGTAGTATAAATCAGCCATGCCCCTTTCATTTACTTTCCTAGGAACCGGCACCTCGCAGGGAGTGCCCATTATCGGATGGGATTATCCCCCCGGCTTCTTGGCCAACCCGAAAAACTGGCGGACCCGGCCCTCCATCCATGTCGCCACCGGCGACGTCAAGCTGGTCGTGGATACCACCCCGGAATTCCGGCTGCAGTGCCTGCGGGAAAACCTACGGTGGCTGGACGCCGTGATTTTCACCCACGCCCACGCCGATCACGTCATGGGCTTGGACGATTGCCGGAGGTTCTGCGACCTGCGCGGTGGAGCCCTGCCCGTCTACGGAAACCGGGAAACCTTGGAGGTGCTTCGGCGCGTTTTCCAGTATGCCTTCCATGACGGCCCTTGGCCCAAAGGCTATTTCATTCCCGAACCCCACGTGGTCGACGGCCCCTTCACTCTGGGCGACTTGGAGATCATCCCCCTGACCCTGCCCCACGGCCGCATGAATACCAACGGCTACCTCTTTGTGCAGCAAGGCGTCAAGCGTCTGGCTTACCTGAGCGACTGCAAAGAAGTGCCCCCCGCGGCCGTGGCCCAAATCCAAGGTGTCCAAGTCGCGGTGCTCGACGCCCTCCGCCCAGCTCCGCATCCAACCCATATGTGCTTGGACGAGGCTCTGACGGCGGCGCGCCGGATTGGCGCGGGCCGGACCTACCTGACACATCTGACCCATGATTACGATCATGACCGATCGGAAGCAGAATTGCCTCCGGGCGTCATGTTGGCTTACGACGGACTCCAGGTGACCTGCGCCGACACGCCATCATGAACCCGAACCCAGCCGTCGACCACCGCCACCGTGAGCATGCGGCGCGGCGCGGCCTGCGCCACTGGGGCCTCGCCCTGCTCCTCCTCCTGTCGCGAATATGTTCGGGTGCGGCAGAACCGGGGGACGAAGTTGTGGTGGCCTATAACTCACGCATCCCGGAATCCCTCACCCTGGCACGCTATTATGCCCAAGTCCGCCATATCCCCACCAATCAGATGTTCGGATTGGAATGCGGCACCGGGGATGAGGTTTCGCGCACCGAATTCGAGGTGGGCATTCAGCGGCCCTTGGCCCGTTGGCTGGAGCAAAAAAACCTCTGGCAGATCCGCGCGGAAATCCTCTCCGCCACCAATGGTCAACCCGCGCGCATCGTCCGCAGCGTCAAGGATTCCTTCGTCCGGTATCTGGTCCTCTGTTATGGGATCCCGTTTCGAATCAAGGAGGATCCCAACCTCAAGGAATCCAACGTTGAAACCCTCCGCCCGGAATTGCGCCGCAACGGGGCCGCCGTGGATAGCGAACTGGCCACTCTCCCCATGATCGAACAACATCCCCCACTGACCGGACCGCTGCGCAATTGGGTTTATACCAGTACCAACAGGGCGTTCCTGCATCCGACCAACGGTCTGCTGATGGTCTCGCGGCTGGACGGTCCGGACGCAAACATCGCCAGGGGACTGGTGGACAAGGCGCTGCAAGCCGAGGCGGACGGCCTTTGGGGCCGGGCCTATTTTGACCTGCGCAGCATCACCAACACGGATTACAAACTCGGGGATGAATGGATTCGCGGCGCGTCGGAGTTGTGCCGCCATTGGGGGTTTGAGACCATCGTCGATGAGCAGCCGGAAACCTTTCCGGCCGAATTTCCGATGAGCCAGATCGCCTTTTATTGCGGCTGGTATGACCCCGCAGCTTCCGGCCCGTTCGCCCGCCCCACAGTAGAGTTCATGCCCGGCGCCTTCGCCTATCATCTCCACTCCTACAGCGCGGCCCGCTTGCGCAGCCCCACCGAGAACTGGGTGGGCCCCTTGCTCGCCCGGGGAGCCACCATTTCCATGGGCAGCGTGGAGGAACCTTTTTTAAGCGGCACACCCGACATCGCCGTCTTCACGGCCCGCCTTCTCTATCAGGGTTTCAGTTTCGGCGAAGCAGCCTATGCCGCGCAAAGTGTTCTTTCTTGGCAGACCACCGTTGTCGGGGACCCCCTTTACAGGCCCTTTGCCAGAACCCCCGCCCAGCTCCACACCCGATTGGAACAAACCCGGAATCCTCTTCTGGACTGGTCGCTGCTTGGACTGGCCAACCTGAATCTGGCCAAAGGGACACCCATAGACGCCGCGGTGGATTTTCTGGAGCACAGCGAGGCCACCCGGCGCAGCGCCGTGCTGACGGAAAAACTCGGCGATCTCTATCAGGCCCAAGGTAAACCCTCTTCGGCGGCCGCAGAAGTTGAACGCGCGCTCCGCCTCAATCCAACCCCTCAGCAGCGGGTACGCCTCCAACTCAGCTTGGCCGGGCGCCTAACGGCACTGCACCGGGAGGCCGAGGCTTATCGGGTTCTGCGCCAACTCTTGGAATCAAGTCCGGATTACCCTGCCAGGGCGGCACTACTGCGGCGTCTCCAAACCTTGGCCGGCCAAGCCAAAGACACGGTGGAAATGAACCGCTGTGAGGCCGAACTCAGAGCGTTGTCCCCGGGGGCTGCCGCCGGCCAACCACCGCCGCGCTGAGGTTTTCCCGGGCGCACTTGTTTTTTAACACTCCGCACCCTACACTTGCCGCATGAAGAACGATGTCGTCCCGGTTCAGATTCGCGGAATTCTTCCGGCCAACAGTGGATGCGCGCTCTTTGTCGGCAATGAGGAAAAGGTTTTCGTCATCAACGTCGAACCCCAGATGGGCGCCATCATCAGCATGTTCCTGCGCGACACACCCAAGGAACGCCCCCTCACACACGACCTCATCCAGAATATTTTCAAAGGCTTCAACATCTCAGTGGAGCGCATCGTCATCACCGACCTCAAGAATTCCACCTACTTCGCACGCTTGATTTTGCAGGAGCAAAACGAACTGGCCCGCAAGGTGGTGGAGATCGACGCCCGGCCGAGCGACTGCCTTGCTCTGGCCACGGCCCAGAAACGCCCCATCTTCGTCGCCGCCAAACTCTTCGAGCAGGTGGAGGACATGAGCGAACTGCTCGACCGCATCAACGAAAACGGCGGCGAAACCGGCGAAACGGAATAGTCCATGCCCCCCCCCAGCGCCAAGTCCCCCGCCCCGCTGCTTCTGGTTTTCGGAGACGACGAATTCTCTGTCAAGCAACGCGCGCGTCAGACTTGGGAAAAGTGGACCGCAGAACTGGGCGGAATGGATCATGAGATCATTGACGCCGCAGTCGGGAACAGCGGAGATGCCTTGCGGGTGGTGGGGCGGTTGCGCGAAGCCCTTCAAACCCTTCCCTTCTTCGGCGGCGGCAAGGTGGTCTGGCTCCAAAACTGCAGTTTTCTCGGCGACGACCGCACGGCCTCCTCCCTGGCCGTCACCGCAGCCTTGGTCGAATTATCCCAGGAGCTCAAAGCCTTCACATGGCAAAACGTGCGCCTGCTCATCAGCGCCGGTAAAACCGACAAACGCAAGGTCTTCTTTAAAACCCTCGACAAACTCGGCACCGTCGAAGGGTTCAGCTCTATCTCCGTGAACGACCGGGATTGGGTGAAGCAGGCCGAAACCTGGGCCCGCCAAGCCATCCACGCCAGACATCAAGACATCACCGACGCCGCCTTGGCGGAACTGGTCTCGAGGATCGGCCCGCAGCCGCGGCAGCTCGAAAGCGAAATCGAGAAGGTCTCGCTCTTTGCCGGCAACCGCCAGGAAATCCAGGTCGCCGACGTGACGGCGGTCTGCTCCCGCAACAAACAAGCCCGCGCCTTCGCCCTTGGTGACGCCTTGGGCGATCGCGATCTGCGGCTGGCCCTTCAATGCCTGGACGAAGAACTCTGGGAAATCCGGCTGAAGATCGACAAGGACAAATCCGAAATCGGCCTGCTCTACGGGCTGATCAGCAAAGTGCGGATCATGCTCCTGCTCAAGGAAATGGTGCGCGAGGGCTGGATCAAGTCGGACGCCGACTACCCGCGCCTTAAATCCCAACTGGAACGGGTGCCCTCGGACGCGTTTCCTGCGGACAAAAAATTCAACCCCTTGGCCATGCATCCGTTCATGCTCCACCGGGCCCTGACCCAGGCCAGGCGTTATTCCACCCCCGAACTCATCGCCGCCATGGAACTGCTGCTCCAATGCAATCAACGCCTCGTCACCCGCGGACTGGACGGGGCGCTGGTGCTGCAACAGGCGCTGGTCGGGATTCTTGGGGGCGGGCCGACCCGCCCCGGCAAACGCTGAAACGGCAGTGGCGCTGACTCTCTCTTTACTGTAACTATGAAGGCCATGACCATGCCCGTGGGCCAGATGCTGGTGTCAGTCCGCGCCCCTTGCGCCTGCGTTAAAATCGCCGGCCGGGTGACCTTTACCTCCAGCCTTGATTTCAAGGCACTCCTCAACGAACTGCTCCGCCAGGGCTTCACCCGCTTCGTGATCGACCTGAGCGAATGCGTCCTCATGGACAGCACCTTTCTGGGGGTCTTGGCCAGCTTCGGCTTGAAATTCCACACGCCCCAGCCCGACCTGATGCAGCGGTCCCTCGATCTCTTCAACCCCAGTGAACGGGTGATGGAACTCCTGGACACCCTCGGGGTGCTCGAACTTTTTCATGTCGTCCGTGGAGAAACCGCCCCGACGCAGGACGCGGAGGCCCGGGCCCTGACGCCCACTAACCCCACCCGGGATGAGGTCAAACGCAACTGCCTGGAAGCGCACGAATTGCTCATGGCCGTCAACCCCGCCAACATCGCCCGGTTCAAGGATGTCGCCGCATTCCTGACGGAAGACCTGAAAAAAAACAACACCCCCGTCTGACCCGACGGCCCCGGGCTCACCTTGGTTTCAAAGTCACACGCCCCCATCCCCGTATATCTTATGACCCCATTGCCCAGCCACAACGCCCGCGCCGACGGCCGCAAACCCGATCAGCTCAGGCCTCTGCGATTGCAAAACCATTTCGCCCCCCACGCCACCGGATCCACCCTCATTGAGTGGGGCAACACCCGCGTCATCTGCGGCGTCATGGTCGAAGAATCCGTGCCGCGCTGGATGAAGGAGCAAAACGTCCCCGGCGGCTGGATCACCGCAGAATACTCCATGCTCCCCTACTCCACCCGGCCCCGCAAAACACGCGACATCACCAAGGGCAAACTGGACGGCCGTTCACAGGAAATCCAACGACTCATCGGCCGCGCGCTCCGGGCGGCCATCGATCTTGAAAAACTGGGACCGCGCACCATCTGCGTGGACTGCGATGTCCTCCAAGCCGACGGGGGAACCCGCACGGCCGCCATCACCGGCGCTTTTGTCGCTCTTTCCCTCGCAGTTCGCCGCCTGATGTCCGAGGGCCTGCTCAAAAACAACCCCCTCCAGCATTCCGTGGCTGCCGTCAGCGTTGGAATTGTCCAAGGCCAACCCCTGCTGGACCTCTGCTACACCGAAGACGCCGCAGCCGCAGTCGATTTAAATCTGGTCATGAATTCCGCGGGCGAGTTCATCGAATTGCAAGGCTCGGGCGAGGAATCCACCTTCAGCGAGGCGCAATTGGCCCAACTGCTCACCCTTGGCAAGGCGGGCATCCACCAGTTGCTTCATGCCCAGCAGGCCGCCTTGGCCTAAACCCCAACCTCCTCTTTAAGCCATGAAATCCAGCACTCATCTCTGGCTCATCCGCCACGCGGAGGTTGAGCAAACCTACCAGAAGGTCTTTGGCGGGCGCATTGACATGAATATTTCGGAGCGCGGGCATGAGCAGTCCGCCGCGCTGGCTCAGTGGCTTGAACGCCAACCTATCGAGTTCATCTACGCAAGCCCCATGAAACGCGTGCAGCAAACCCTCGCCCCGACACTCCTGCGCCACGCCCACTCACCGGTGATCCTGCCGGATTTGCGGGAGGTCGATTTCGGGGATTGGACCGGACACTCGTGGGACTCGATACAGGAAAAATTCGGCGTGAGCGCCTTCACTTGGCTCGATCAACTGGAGACTGGCACCATTCAAAACGCCGAGACCGCGGCAGGCTACCGGGGGCGCGTCGAACCCTGCGTCAGACAGATTCTGGAGGAGCAAACCGGACGCAACGTGGCCGTCTTCTGCCATGGCGGCGTCATCCGCATGATCCTCTCCATCCTGCTGGACCTGCCACTGCGCAAGATGGGGTCGTTTGAAATCGATTACGCCAGCGTCACCAAAGTCTCCCTCTTCCCCCATAAGATCGAGGCGCAATTCCTCAATTTCGCCCCGTGGCGCGAAGTCCTCCCATGAAAAACACACCCCTCTGCAAAATCTCCGTCTCCACCTCCATCGAAGCGGAGGACGCTGTCGCCCACCTCTTCCAAACCCTCTTCGGCCAACCAGCCTCCAGTTACGTTGACGCCGATACCCGCGCCACCACCGTCTCAATTTTCCTGCCCCAATCGCAGGACCATCGCGCGATCCGAACAGCGCTGTCCGCCGGATTAAAACGGATTAGCCAATGCGGACTGGATCCCGCCCCGGCGAAAATCTCCCTGCGCAAAGTGCGGCAGTTGGATTGGGCCGAGTCTTGGAAACGGCATTTCAAACCCATAACGGTTGGCGCCAAACTCCTTATCAAACCCAGTTGGAGCCGGCGCGCCGCACGCCCCGGACAATCTGTCGTTATTCTGGATCCCGGCCTGAGCTTCGGAACCGGACAGCATCCCACCACGGATTTCTGCCTACAGCAACTCTGCGCGCACCGCCACCCCGCAACCCTCCAGTCCTTTTTGGACATCGGCACCGGCTCCGGCATTCTGGCCATTGCCGCAGCCAAGCTGGGCTTCACCCCGGTGGAGGCTTTTGATTTCGACCCGGAATCGGTCCGGGTGGCCCAAGAAAACGCCCAACGCAACGACGTCCTGGATAAAATCAAACTCCATCAGGCCGACCTGACCAGGCTTCCCCGCCGCAGCGCGCAAAAGCACGATCTTCTCTGCGCCAACCTCATCTCCAACCTGCTCCTGGCCGAACGGGAGCGGATTCTCGCACGACTCAAACCCGGCGGCGTGCTGGTGGTGGCTGGGATTTTAAAAACCGAGTTCGCCGGCGTCCGAACAGCCTTTGAAAAAGCCGGGCTCAGGCTTCTGGCCGACCGGGCTGAGAACGAATGGCAATCCGGATCCTTCCGATCTTAATAGCACAGAGATTTCCGGTGTTCGAAAGAAGCGTCACCCCGTGTGAACATAGCTGCCCTCCGTGTAACCAATCCCCCTCCGGCAGCTCCACAAATCCCGCTCATGACAGCGGCGACCCGGAAGGCTTTTGGTAAATTGAGCAGTCACAACCGCGAATCATCGCGAGGGACGCGAAATGAAAAGCGTCTTGGAGAAATGTGCCCTTCAGCCCGTCGGGCAAAGGGTTTTACCGATGAAGACTCCTGTCCATCGCTAATAATTTCCCGTGTTTCGTGATGATTGGCGGTTCTTACCATCTGCGGTTTTCAGGTTGAACCCCTGGGACATCAAAATGCGGAAATGGTTGATGCTTCGTCGGATGCTCTTGAGATTCATGGAGAGACGGCTCTTGCGGAAGTGTCAACACGGCTTCGGCCCGGATATTTTGTTGCAGCCGCGTTGGGCTGAGGTTTTCAAGACGGCGCATCGAATCGAAGAAGACCGTTCCGCAGCCCTAAAACCGCCCGCATGTCAGGAGATCGGTGTGGCGGCGGGTTTGGAGTCCAGATAGGCCCGGAGCTGGGGCACGATTTGATTGGCAACGAACCCTTGTTTGACAACAAGCTCATGGATACGGCCACTCAAACGTTTGCGGTCTTCGCTGGTAATATCCTTGGCGGTCAGCACAATGACCGGCGTGTGAACAAAACGGGGGTCCAGACGGAAGTGATTCAAAAACTCGAACCCGTCCATCTCGGGCATCATCAGATCCAATAGGACCAACCCGGGCTCGGTCGTCTTGATCAGCTCCAGCGCCAGCCGTCCGTTGGCCGCACTGAGCACCTGCCATCCCGCTTTCCCAAGCGTCCGCTCCAGCTGGTCCCGCGTCGCAGCATCATCCTCCACCACCAAAACAGGCCGCCCCCCCTGAACACCCCGCAAGCGCCCCAGCGTCGCTGAAAGCCGCTGCCAA
>CAIQOK010000141.1 GCA_903873415.1 uncultured Verrucomicrobiota bacterium
AAACCTGCGCAACTGAAGGCCGCGTTTGACCAGCTTGGAGTTGTCCAGCCGTGTTGCGATGTCCGAATCTTCTACGCCCCTGAAGAGATGGAATGGGTGCTAGCCCTCATCAAAGAAACGTGGCCCTCGGCGACTTTTAGCGATGGTGAACCGACTGCGACCAGTTACAGTGGGGCACTTGTAACCTTTGGTCTGACAGACAGATATCTTCGCGCAATCGCGAAGATTGGATTTCACTACTTCCTAACTCAGTTCCACCAGTATACCGGCCATGAGGCAATCTTATTTCGAATCCGTGAGTTTATTGCGAATGGTGTGGGCGGAGTTGACAGCGCGAACGAGTTTATTGGAAAACGACAAACTCCCCTGCTGGGGGCGATGCTAACTCCGGGTATGCGTCCAGCCGGGTGGGTGGCACATGTGTTGTGTGCTGAGGTCAGGCCCGGCGAGTGCCTGGCGTACGTGCAGATGTTTCTCTCGGAAGACTGGCCAGCCCCTGTTTACGCTGTCCGATTAGCCAGCGATCCAAGTATTACCGAACTGCGTTCCGCCGGGCATTTCTACGGCTATTATGAAGAGGGATTGAAGGGGAAGTTCTCAGGCGAAGCGTCCAGCCTTCTAACTACCAGGACTTCGACTTCCACTCCACCGTTCGCGCCGGTGGTTCTTCCTCCGACCAGCCCTGCGTAGCAGAAAAGGCGCACCGTGTGTGCGGGCGCGGAGCCGTGAAACCTGCCACCGGGGGCGCCCACTTCGCCTTTCTAGCGGTTCGTTCGTGGCGCGCCGGGCAACTATGACAGCAAGTCCCACGGGCCGAGATCAAGTACCTTCGCTATACCGTCCCACAACTTCGGTTGAACCTCTGCACCCATCCCGGTGTCCGCGCGTTTCCACCTGTAAATCTGGCCGCCGGTCATCGCATAGTTCACGATTCGGAGCGCGCCGGACTGATCTTCATCAAGTCTTCCGTCCTTCAGCAGCATCCAGATGAGGATTCCCAAGGGGGTGGTCTGGATTTTGTGGAGAATGACCGGCGAACCGTATATATGACGAAGCGTTTTGACCGGCTGGAACAATCCGCGAACAGCCTCAGAATTGCCGGCGCTGCACGCAGCTAGGAAACAAAACTCCGGTTCAAAAATTTGAAGCCACTTGCCCACACTCTCCCACGTGCGAGGTCCGTCAGCGGTCAACATCAACCCGGTAGCGTCGCTGTGCCCCACGATCAAAATAGAGCGGAACCGACCGTGAGTGTGGAACGCGGCTGCAAGTTCTTCCTTCAGGTTCTCTTCTGATGTGGTCTTGACAACCGCGATGCGCTTGTCCGGGAACAGAGTCCTTGCGAGTTGAGCAAACGCTGTGCCCAGGTTCAGCCCGTCAGCAGCCAACTTCCTTGAATCGCACTCGATAATCAGCAAATGCGCGCGGCGTGCCCGGCGCGGCTTCGAGGGGGAGGTTCGTTGCTTCGGACGAGCCGTTTTTCGAGCTGTTACTTTATGTGTCGCCATCGGAATGAACGTGCCTGCACGAAGATTACCACCTTTCGTGTGGCAGCCAAGAGAAGCGCGGTAGGCGCTCTGGGCGGGGGGCCTGATCCAACTGGCAACATTGACCCGGCCTGTCACGGGATTCCATCCTCGTGCGTCACAAACCGGGCTAAGTCACAAATCAAGTCACAAACTGATTTGGGCCGTGCCCAGAATCTCTGCAAGTTATTGATTGGATATGGTGGGCGCGCAGGGACTCGAACCCCGGACCTCCTGCGTGTGAAGCAGGCGCTCTAACCAGCTGAGCTACGCGCCCTTGGTGGGCACTTCCCTTAGAATAACACTCCTGTTACGTCCAGCGCGGGAAGGGGTTGCCGGGCGCGCTGCGGCAGTCGTCCACCAAATCCGCGATGCGCTTTTTGCGGCGCATGAGGGCATTGAGGAGGTGGTCCAAAGCGGCCTCCTCCTTTTCCGGGGACTCCTCGCCGAACCACTCCGGCGGAATGTGTGTCAAGGCTCGGTCGATCACGGAGTCGGGGAAGTTCAGGATCCGGCTCAGCCAGGGGTCGAAATCCTGGATCGAGGCCACGTTGCGGTAGACCAGCCGCCGCGGGTAGAGGCCGGTGATTGCGGATTCCGGGAGGTCCCAATGCGGGCCGTTGAAGGCGAAACCGTGGTCGACCATCATTGCCAGGAAGCCCAGTTTGCGGGGCGGGATGCCGGGGACGGACATCCAATCCTTCAGTTCGGCGCGGAAGAAGACGGATTGGCGGCCGTCGGCGTTGGAAACCCAGCGGTCGAAGACGAGCGCGGCGAGGAACTGTTCCTGGTTGGCGACTTTGTCGAGGAGTTGGTCGGGGATGAAGTCGAAAACCGCCAGTCGGTCCGGGTGGCCGGGATGGCGGGAGCCGAAATGCCAGCCGGGTTCTACAGGAATCTGGCGCGAGCCGAGCTGGAGGTGGACTTCCGGGTTGGCGGCGAGGAAGTCCGGCGAGAGGCGGACCAGACGGTACTCGGGGGCGGCAATCTGCAGGTGCGCGAGGATTTCGGCGGCGATCAGCTCGTTGATGAGAATCCGGCGATGCTGGGGGTTATTCTGGAATTTGACGATATAGAAGTTGCCGTCGTTGGCCTCCATGAGGTGGGCTTGCGCGCCACCCCGCATTTTCCGGATGAACCGGGTTGCGGTTACGCGCATGGCACCAGCTTCGGGAGGGTGGCGGCGGGACTCGGGGGAGCGAAAATGTCGGAAGAAAACAAGACAGATGCAGCCGCAAAGGCAGCCGAAGCGAAGAGCCGGGACGAGATTGCGCTGGAGCTGATGAAATTCATCGCCGTCACAACAGGATACGGCAAGGGCAGCGTTGCCGCGGCCGGGTTCTCGGCGAAGCCGTCGAAAACAGCCGAGGAGTATACGGATGCGCTGCTCGGGCTGTTCGAGCGGTGCCGGTCGGCGGTGGCCAAACCGGTGGAGTAGTCGCTCAAACGGTCAGACTCCGAACGTCGCCGATGAAGCTCTCCAGCGCCACCAAGTGGCTTTGGACTGCGGGCGGGAACTTCCGGTGCAAGGGCCTGGGCACAACCAGTTGAACGCCGGCTTGCCGCATTTCGTTGAATTGTGCCTGCGAAACGCCTTCCTGCAGCGTCAGTAGGTGCTTTTCAGGGATTCTGGAGGCTTCCTCCAGAACCTGTCGCCAGCGGTCCTTGCACGTGGTCTTGACGGCCAGCATTCTGAGCTTGGATGCCGGGAAGGTCGGATCGTCGTAGGCGGCTTTGGACGGAAATAGGAAGTCCGGGCGTCGTCCGCCTTCGATGACAGGCTTGTACTGGAAAGTTTCGCCGTTCCGCAGGCCTTCTTCGACAAAGATCTCGCGTAGGTGCAACTCCAGCGAGTTGCCGGACCTCGATTTTCGGCTTTGAAGGATCGCTTGGGCCACCTTGAGGAATTCGTCCAGGGTGGTGAAGCCTTCGAGGATTCGTCCTTGATGGAAGGCTCTCTCGATGCTCTGGAAGATTTCGAACTCGCAATCGCGGCGCTTGATCAGGCGGGTGTCGGGTTTCAGGCCCGTTGCGCCGCGAAGCAGGACGGTTTTGCGGATGATCTCCTCGCCCGACGGAAATTTCTCCAGCCACGCGGCTGGCAGCTCCGCCTCCGTCAGATTGCATTTGGATCGGGCCGGTTCGGCTACGGAAGCGGCGTCGCGACCGGACCCGGGGGTCCATGCCACGATTTCCGAGGGGTCCACGCGACCGATGCGCTCCTCGATCAGATCCTCTTCGGTGTGGTGGTCGCATACCCAGACGTGGCACGCCGTCGAGTCCCCTGCAGGATTCACGGTAAAGGCAAAGATGGCGAGGGAGCCGGTGCTTTCCGGATCCAACAGGGCTGACTGTCTGCCGCCGAGATTGGTGACGTGGATTTCATCCCTTGTGCCGCCACCCGTCCTTTTGTTGTTGTAGTAGATGGCTCTCGCCACCCGGTGCTGGAGGTGGGAATCGATGTACAGGTCAAATCGGGCGTCGGGATTTTTCCGGGTCGTGGTGTTCAGACTCGGAAACATCTCGAAAATCAGCCGCTTGGGTAGGTACGGACCGGCTTGGTGGCCTCCGGTTTCCAGCGTGTCGTTGGGTGCCAGACGCTTGACGTACCACTTGTGTCCAGGTTGATCGTATTCGTCGAGCCAGGAGGCGATATCGGTTCCGATCATGCCGCCGCAATTGTTGTTTCGGCCTTCAACGCCTTCTCAATGTGTCCCTGCAGATGCCGGGCAACGGCTTCGACTGCCGGGACCACGACGGAGTTCCCAAACTGGCGGTAGGCTTGGGTGTCGGAGACAGGAATCCGCATGGGCGGGCGTTCCGGACTGTCGAAACCCATCAAGCGCGCACACTCGCGCGGCGTCAGCCTGCGTGGAACGGCGTTTTCCTGTCGGATCAGAATCTCCGAGCCGTCCTTGTGGTAGCGGGCTGACAGCGTGCGGGCGACGTCCTCCGGCCCGAAAAGGCCGAAACCGAAACCGTTACCCTTTAGCCGGTGCTTTTCGGCGTACCCCTGGAGATACCCCCAGAGATGTTCGGAGAGGGTGTACTTTTCTGCGGCGGTGCCATCCGCGTTCGTGAACTGCGGGTCGGCTGGATCACCCGGCTTGTGCAGGATCGCTCCAAGCTTGGGGCCGCTTGCGGGTTCCGGGATGGTCATATTTGCGAAGGAGAAGTCGTTTGCCTCCCGGAATCCGGCGATGAAGATGCGCTCCCGGTGCTGCGGCACCCAGGATTTCGCATTGATGACCCGGTATGACACTTGGTAGCCGAGTTGTTCCCGGAGCACATCGAGGATCACCCGGAATGTCGTCCCCTTGTCGTGGTTCACGAGGTTCTTGACGTTTTCCAGCACGAAGACCTTCGGGCGATGGTGGCGGATGATGCTGGCGACGTTG
>CAIQOK010000142.1 GCA_903873415.1 uncultured Verrucomicrobiota bacterium
CGGCACCAAATGGATCGGGACGGACGGCTGGGTCCGGGTGGACCGGGGCGCCTTTGAAGGGTCCAATCCAGAGTGGCGTGATTACAAGACGCTGCCCGAAGAGATGCGCAAGGTGAAGCTTTACAAATCAGCCCCCCACCAGCGCAACTTCATCGACTGCATCAAGTCTCGCCAGCCGACGATCACTCCCGCGGAAACGGCGCATCACTCCGCCATCCCGGGGCATCTGGGGATGATCGCAATGGTCACCGGTCGCAAGATTCGGTGGGATGCCAAGCATGAGCGGATCCTCGGAGATCCCGATGCGTCGAAGTGGTTGTCGCGGGAATACCGTGCGCCGTGGCAGGCGGTTTGAGCGTTTTAAAAACTCCCTTATCGATTCGATTATCCAGAACAGGCTTATGCAAGAACAAGAAAACAATTCCAGCCCGACCGGGTTTAACCGGCGCGATTTTATTTCCAACGCAGCGTCGTTCAGTGCGCTGATGGCCTTGATGGGCGGGGTGCCTCTGCACGCGGAGGTCGCGACCAATGCCCCGGCAGGCGCTCCCTCCACCGGTTACAGTACTGTCAGTGCTCCGCTCAACTTCGGAGTGATCGGCTGTGGTCCTTGGGGGCGCGAGGTGCTGCAAACCCTGGCCCTGCTCCCCAACGCCCCGGTGGTGGCGGTGTGCGACAGCTACGAGCCGATGCTGCGCCGGGCCACCGCCGCCGCCCCGAAAGCCCAAAGCTTCACCGACTACAGTCAGCTCTTGGCGTCCAAGGATGTGCAGGGCGTCGTGGTGGCCACTCCCACCCATCTGCATCGTGAGATCGTGGAAGCGGCGCTGGCGGCGGGAAAACATGTGTATTGCGAGGCGCCCCTGGCCAACACAGCGGAGGATGCCCGGGCCATCGCCAGGGCGGCTAAGGCGGCCGTCAAAGTCAATTTCCAGGCCGGACTGCAGATGCGTTCCGACCCGCAGCGTCACTTCCTGCTGCCCTTCATCCGCAGCGGTGCGGCGGGCACCAACGTGATGGCCCGCTCCCAGTGGCACAAGAAGGAGAGCTGGCGCCGGCCCGCCTCCAATCCCGAGCGCGAACTGGCCGTCAACTGGCGCCTGAACTCCGCCACCTCCTTGGGGCTTATCGGCGAGAACGTCATTCACCAGCTCGACATGATCCGCTGGCTGGCCAACACCAAGCCCGTGGCCGTTTCCGGTTGGGGCTCGATTCTTGGGTGGAAGGACGGGCGTGATGTTGCCGACACCATTCAGGCGGTGTTTGAGTTCCCCGATGGTTTCAATTACTCGGCCGACGCATCTCTGGCCAACTCGTTTGATTCCTCATACGAGATTCTCTACGGAACATTCTCCGCGGTGATGATGCGGGTGACCGTGGAGGACGGGAGCAAGGCGTGGTTGTTCAAGGAAGTGGACTCGCCGCTGCTGGGCTGGGAGGTTTATGCCCGAAAGGAGCAGTTCTACAAGGAGACTGGCATCGCGCTTATCGCCAATGCCAGCAAGCTGCCGCCCGCCCCCAAGCCCGGCGAACCCCGTCCACCGCAGCCCACTCCGCTCCAGCATTCCCTGGCCAACTTCATCAGCAACTCCGGCATTGTCGGCAAGGGAATCGAGGATTTCATTGCCAACTACGGGGCCGACGACTTGGACGGAATGCGGGAATACATCACCGGACCGACGATTACCTCGTCCCGCCGCTCGGCGGCCGGATGGCAGGAAGGATTGGAAGCCACGCTCACCGTGATCCAGGCCAACGACGCCATCCGCAAAGGCCATGGCCATCGGGTGGTGTTTGAAAAAGGCTCGCTGGAACTGTGAACAATTGAATCCCAGCGCAATTGATCCGTCAGAATAGCAATCAAATCAATCTCATGAAAATGAACAAAAAAACATTCCCCTCCCGCCTGGCTTCTCTGGGCGTGTTCGGCGCCGCCGCGCTTGCCGCCCTCACCACCTCGGCCGCCGATACGGTCCACTACAAATCCCGCGTGGGCAGCAAGGTCACCATCACCGGCACCTCCACCATCCATAACTGGACAATGGACAGCCAGATCATCGGCGGTTCCATGGATGTTCCTGTGGGGGTTGAATTCGATCAAACCAAGGCCGCCCTTAACGGTGCGACCGGAGGTAAGATTCCGATGCGGGTGGAAGCCAACATTCCTGTGGCATCGCTCAAAAACGGCCATTGGGAGGGAATGGATGAAGTGATGCAGCAGGCCATGCACGCGGCGGAACATCCCCAGATTGTGTTTCGTCTGAGCGAAATCACACTCAAGGAACCGCATGCTGCAGGCACCCCCTTCCAGTTCGATGCCAAGGGCGATCTCGTCGTCAATGGCGTCACCAATGCCATCACCATGCCGGTGAGCATCGAGAGCGTGAGCCCCGTCAAGTTGAAGGTGGTTGGCAAGAAGCCGCTGAAAATGACCGATTTCAAGGTCCAGCCGCCGGTCAAGGCCAGCGTGTTCAAGGCCGGTGACGACATCACCATCGACTTCGAGTGGGTGGTGGGTCGTCCCGCCGCAGCCAAGTAATCCCGGCTGCGCTTTGGGGTGCGGTTGGATTTTTTTCCGGGCGGCTCGTGAATCCAAGGATGATTTGCGGGCCGCCTTTTTTTCGGGATTGCTCCGGGGAGGGCAAGCGGGTAGGGGCAGAGACAAACCGCAATGGGTATTGGGATGCCGGGTGCAAGGGGGCTGAATTGGAGGCTTTCTGCGATTTCGATTGTGTTTATAAAATGGGTGGGGCGGTCTTATGAATTTCAAATCATTCGTTTTGTTGGTTTTGTGCGGCAGCTGCGCGGGGATGTCTTTTGCCGCCGCCCTGATGCCCCCTGATTCACGCGGGCCGGTCCAGACGCCCGGAATGCAAGTGGTCGTCGGCGCCGAGGGAGTGCAAACGCGCGGCTACACCTTCACCAATCGTTGTCAAAAGCCCACCCCGTGGCAGGCGCAGTGGATCTGGCCGGCCCGGGCACTTCCCAGCAAAACGGAAATGGTCCGCTTCCGCAAGGAACTGGTTCTGCCCGCCGCGCCCGTGCAGGTCTCGGCTTGGATCAGCGCCGACGTCATCTACCGCCTTTATATCAATGGCCGGTTGGTTTCCCGCGGTCCCGCGGATATTGGGCGGGACTATGACCGCGGCAACGAAGGTCCCCAGTGGCTTTACGACTATCGGGATCTGACGCCTTTTCTGCGGGCCGGCACCAACGTCCTGGCGGCGGAGGTGTTCACCACGGGCTTTGCCTCCTCCCGCGTCACACGGAATAAAAACGGGTTCCTGTTTGAAGCGGAAATCACCACGCCCGGACCAGCGGTCATCACCGTCAAAACCGATCCGACTTGGCGCGCCCTTCCGGGTGACTGGAGGGTGCCTTTCGTGCAGGGTCCCGCGGACTGGCGTCAAGCCGGATTTGACGCATCCGACTGGCCGGTGGCCGCGGCTGTGGAAACGGTGTGGACCCCGTTGGCGGCCAGCGAACTGCCGCCGCTGATGGAGGCGCGCTACCCCTGGGCCCGGGCGGTGCAGGTGTCCGATGCGGTCGGCCAAGACGGTCAGCGATTTGTGGTTTCCGGCAACGGCAGTTTCACGCTCCAGTTCGACCGTGTGCTCCCGGCCTATCCGACTTTGAAGGTCAACGGTGGTGCTGGAGCGAGGTTGACACTCGTGCCGGGGGAGGTTTTGGGGCGCAAATCCCGCCGCGTCAGCATTGATCTGGGGCAGGGCGTCCAGGAGTTCGAGTATCCCTTTCTGGACAGTTTTTCCGTGTTGCGGATCGAGGCCACCAATGTCACCGCGCCCTTTGAAATTCTGGATGCCGGCGCCGTGTTTTCCTCCTTCCCAGTCGCCTACAAAGGATCCTTCCGCTGCAGTGACCCTTTTCTGACGCAACTCTGGGCCGATTACCGATGGCTGACCCAGATTTGCATGCAGACCCATCATCTGGACTCTCCCAACCATCAGGAACCCATCTGCGATCCGGGCGATTACTTGATCGAGTCGTTGCAGAATTATTATGCTTTCGGCGAACCTTGGCTGGCGCGGCAGGATCTGCGCAAGTTTGGCGGGTTGTTGCGCCAGCTCAAATACCGGAATTTTCACACGAGTTATTCGTTGCTCTGGCTGCAGATGCTCTTGGCTTACTACGATCACACCGGGGACGCCGCGCTGGTGGCTGAACTGGCCCCCACAGTTCACCAATTGGTCGATACTTTCACGGGCTGGCGTGGCAGGAACGGCCTCGTTTCCGAAGCCCCCAATTACATGTTCATGGACTGGGTTGAGATTGCCGGATTCGGTTGCCACCATCCCCCGGCGGTGATCGGGCAGGGCTACATGACGGCTTTTTATTATCGCGCCCTGCAGGACGCCAAGCGCGTGGCGCAATTGGGCGGCGACAAGGTCCGGGTCAAGGCTTACGACGGGCTGAGGAGCGAAGTGGTCAAGGCGTTCAGCCGTGAGTTGTGGGATTGCAAGGAAGGTTTCTACCGCGATGGGAAGCCGTTTCAAACATCAGTCAAACCGGACAGATGGCTCCCGGCCGACAAGGATATTTCAACCTTCAGCAGCCAGGTCAACACCTTGGCGGTGCTCTACGATCTGGCTCCGGCCGGGCAGCAGGCTGGGATCATGGACGGGTTGATGGCGCGTGCGGATCTCAATGCGCAGCCTTATTTCATGTTTTTCGTTTTGGATGCGTTGCGTCATGCCGGGCGCTTGGAGCAATATGGTGTCGCGCAAATCAAGCGCTGGCAGCGGGTGGACGCCACGCAATCCTATCATGAAATGTGGGATGGCGGCGACCTGAGCCATGCCTGGGGTGGAGCGCCGCTCATCCAGATGTCCGCCGGTATTCTTGGAGTTCGTCCCATAAAACCGGGCTTTGCCAGCTTTGAAGTGCATCCGCAACCGTGCGGCCTGGCTTGGGCCGAGGGAGTTGTTCCAACACCTCATGGGGATATCGCCGTGTCTTGGACACGAACCAACCACATCCTGATTCTCGATGTGAGCGTGCCGCCCGGTTGCAAAGCCGAGGTTGTCACCGACCGCAGGCATCGCATCGGGCCGGGACAGCACCGGTTTGGTTCCCGTTGAAGTCCGGGCCGGAAGGGTTTTCTGGAAATCCGGTCTCTGCGCGACGGAGCAGGGGCTCAGCACCGTGCCATCCTTCGGCAGCCCCCATGTTATCCGAATTGTCACAGGCATCCCGGCTTTATGTCTTTAAAATCGGGGGGCCTTGGCTAGCAGCCATTTGCCGTGGTTGCATTCCGCTCTTTCAGGACAAGCAATCGGGAGGATTGCAGGGGCGGAGAATACATGGATTTCTCCTTAAAACTTGCTGTGGTCAATGGATCCGCTGCCGTTTCCTCCCTGGCGGCGCAGGGGGGGGCCTCTACACTTTTGTAGATACCGTTGAGATTGGGTTTCCGATAAGGTGAGGCGGAATTTTATAAGACAAACGCCGGGAGGTGGGCTTGGGCGGGGCGGAGAACCGGCTTGGATGCCGGGACTTCCCTCGACTGGTTCTTTTGTGGAAGAGATTTTAGCCGTGATTCGCCGCCCTAAATTGGCCGGGGTTTGTCTGTTGCTGCTGTTGCTCGGCGGCATGGATGTTCTGCGTTCTGCGGCGGTGCAGAGCGGTTCGGCGCCTTCTTTCCACACCATCCTCTGGAATACGGATGACGGGTTGCCCGACAACCATATCAATTGTCTGATCCAGACCCGGGACGGTTATTTATGGATTGGCACCCGGCACGGATTGGCGCGCTTCGACGGGTTTAAATTCACTTTGTTCGATAGGGGTAACACTCCCGAGTTTTCGCGGAAGGATGAGGGCGGGGCTGTTATTGCGTTGGGGCAGGATGCCCAAGGCACCCTCTGGATAGTCACGGTTCAAGGCGTTTTGCAGTATCGCAACGACCATTTCTTCAGGTTTTCTCCGCCCGAATTCGAGAAGTTTGGGGGGATGCGGATCTCCCAACTTCTGGCCTCGCGGGGTGGGGGAATGTGGCTGAATTTTGGAGTTCATTTCATCCTCGTCGAGTCGAATCAAGTGGTTGTTGCCCGGGAATTGAAAGCCGCGGGCCGTTTGTTGGCTTGGAGGGAGTTAAAGTCCGGGGCTTTGGATTTCGTTTCGGAAAACGGGTGGTCCACCATTTCGGCGGATGGGCGGGAGGTGAGAACCAATTATGCCAGGCCGGCATCCTCGTATACCTGGCCCTGCGCCGTCTCCGGGACCAATGAATCGTGGCTGGTGGGCACACATTCCCAGGGGATTTGGCGTTTGTCCAACCCGCTCCACCCCCGCTGGGAGTCGGCCGGATTTCTTTCCGGTCAGCGGGTGGATTGGATGGGGCAAACCCGCTCGGGGGAGAACTGGGTCCGCGTTTACGGCAAGGGGCTCGGGATCCTTGGGGTGGAGGGATGGCTGCCCATGACTAATCTGAACTGGAGCGTTGGTTATCCGAGCTGTGTGCTGGAGGATGCTGAGGGGAGTCGATGGTTGGGCACCGAGGACACTCTTGTTCAATACCGGCTCAGCAATGTGAGGCATTATTCCCGGGCTCAGGGGTTGAGCGAGATGAACATGCAGGCCGTTTGTCAGGACTCGCAGGGTCGGCTCTGGATGGGCGGGGAGAGGGGGTTGAGCTTTCTGGCGGAAGGCGCAAGCTCTTTTACGACCGCCCCCGGTTCAAGCTCCGAATTTGATAACCGGTGTCTCTGTTCCGACCCCAATGGTGGAATATGGATCAGTAAGAAATTCGGTGGGTTGTGGCACTGGGAGGATGGGGATTTGGTGCAGCATATTAGGGCTGAAGAACTGCCGCCGCGTCTCAACTCCATACTCCCGGAGGGTGCCGGGCTCCTTTGGTTGGCGTGTTCGGAAGGGCTGTTTCGTTATCAGTCCATTGGAGGCAAGCTGCAGCGTCTTTTTCCTTCGTTGGGCCGGGTGCGCTGCCTTGCTAAGGCTCAGAAAGGCGGAATGTGGATCGGCACCGCAGGGGAAGGGCTTTTTCATCTGGCTGGGGAGGAACTTAGTCTCGTTGTTCCCGCCGACACCTCGTGCGGTCGCATCATAATGGCGATGGAGGAGGATGCCTCAGGGACTCTATGGTGTCTGACTGAAAAGGGACTGTGTCGGGTAAGGGATGGTCAGGGTTTTCTTTTCAGCTCCAAGCAAGGGTTGCCGCCGGGGGAGTTGTATTCTCTGGTCACGGATAATCAAGGCAATCTCTGGGTTGGCGGAGCAAGGGGTGTTTTTTGCGCCAGCCTGATTGAATTGGAGGCGGTGGCTCAAGGCGCGCCCCTGGCCGTTCGGTTTCTGGCTTTAGGCACCGCTGATGGCATGGAATCCCCGGAGGTTAGGGGAATTGATTCGCGTCCGACGGCGTGCAGGGCGCGGGACGGTTCCATCTGGTTTGCCACCGCCCGGGGCGCTGTTCGGATCAACCCCGGGGAAATCAGAGGCCGGCTCAAGCTTTTGGCCCAGCCCCCCGTCGTGGTCATTGAGGCGGTTAAGTCGGGCGGGACTGTTTTTTATGGCAGCTTGCCGGAGGAGGGGGATTCTTCAAAGGCCGCTGCGGCAGCCTTTGGTCCCTCCGCCAGGGGACCGGTCGCGATTCCAGCCGGGAGAGACACTTTTTATTTTCAATACACGGCGAATTCTTTCCTCAACCCAAAAACCATCGAGTTCCGCTACCGTCTGGTGGGGTATGATTCGGATTGGCAAAACCCCACCCGTTTGAGGGCCGTGCAGTATGCCAACCTGCCGCCCGGGGATTACCGCTTTGAGGTGGTGGCTGCCAACGCGCATGGCGCTTGGAGCAATCCGCCCGCCATGGTTTCTTTCCAGCTCGCGGCCGGGCTGTGGCAGCGCAGGTGGTTTCAGGCTTTTTGCGGCGTTGGGGCCTTCGTTCTCCTCTTCGGAGCGCAGAATTATCGCACCGGACTGCTGCGCCAGCAGCAATTGGATCGGGAACGGACCCGCATCGCCCGTGATTTGCATGATGATCTGGGCACGGGACTCACGGGGTTGGCGCTGTATTTGGACATGAAGGTGAGCCCGGTGTCTGCGGCGGATTCCCCGGTTTCCAAAAAGTTCAAGCACGCCGCGACCCTGGCGCGCGATCTTGCCAGCCGCATGCGCGAGGTGGTCTGGTCGATCAATCCGCAGTGCGACTCGGTTTTGAGCCTGGCGGACTTTCTGCAGCAAAAGGCCGAGTCTGTTCTCTTTCCAGCCAGCCTGCGCATCCGTTTTGACTTTCCGCCTGTCCTACCGGAATTGTCCCTGTCGGCTGGCCCGCGGCATCAGCTGGCGTTGTGTGTGCGGGAGGCCCTCAACAATGTCGTGCGACACGCAGAGGCTGCGGAGGTCCGGCTCGGGTTTGAGATTTCCGGCCAGAAACTGAGGGTGCGGATTGAGGATGACGGGCGGGGGTTTGATTTGGTGAACCGTTGCGGCCACGGGATTGAAAACATGCGCCAGCGGATGGAAGGGGTGAACGGGAGTTTTCATTGTTTTTCCACGCCGGGTGGCGGTACTGTCATCGTTTTGCAATTGCCTGTAAAAGCTTTCGGAACGCCTTCATGAACATAAAAGTTGCCATTGTGGAAGACCACCGTCTGGTCCGTGAAAGTCTGGCTGCCTTGATCGATGCCGCCCCGGGCTTGGCCTGCGTGGCGGCTTACACCAGCGCGGAGGAGGCTCTTGCATCCCTTGTCAGTAGTGATCCCGGGGTTGTCTTGATGGACATCAACCTGCCCGGGATGAGTGGAATTGGTTGCGTTGAACTTCTGCGTCAATCGCTGCCGAATATCCATATCGTCATGCTCACGATTGAGGAGGACACCGAGCTGGTCTTTGAGTGTCTTAAAGCCGGGGCGATGGGATATCTGGTCAAACACGCCAGTGCGGAGGAGATTTTGGAGGCGATTGTCGAGGTGGATAAGGGTGGGGCGCCCATGTCGAGCACGATTGCGCGCAAGGTGGTGATGGCCTTCCGGCAGCCTCTCTCGAACGATAACAAGGTGCTGGCGCTGTCTGCGCGGGAGCAGGAGGTTCTCGCCCTATTGTCCCGGGGCGATCGGTCCAAGGAGATTGCCAAAAAAATGGGGATTGGGATTGGAACGGTGAACACCTATGTGCGGAACATTTATGAGAAACTTCAGGTCCGCTCGCGGGCTGAGGCCGTGGCCCGGCTTCTGGCCCGCTGAGGACGCAGTCCGGCCGGGAGCGCATGGGAGGGTTGGCGAAAGAAATATTGCAAGGAGCCGCCCGGGGGGGATACTCTCAAGGCATGTTGCAAACTGTGCTGCAGGGTGGCGCGGTTGGTGAAGTTTCCCCGTTTCGTGACACGTACTTGAAGGCGTTTCGCTTCATGTTGTTGGCGCGTATTCTGGACGAGAAATTTGCCAGCCTTTACCGGGCCGCGAAGATCCATGGCGGGGTCTTTCTAGGCCGCGGGCAGGAGGCCCTGAGCGTTTCCGTAGGGTATTCGCTGCGCCCCGGGGACGTTTTCGCGCCCTTGATTCGGGATGCCGCGGGGCGTTTGGCTTTTGGCGAACCCGTGCTGGATTCGGTCCGCACCTACTTGGGGTCGCCTCTGGGGCCGATGCGGGCCCGGGATGGGAATGTGCACCGGGGCCGGCCAGAGGCCGGGCTGCTGCCCATGATCAGCCATCTTGGGGCGATGATCTCCGTGGTCAACGGTGTTTTGCTGGCGCGCAGGCTCAAACAAATCCCCGGCAGTGTGGGTGCGGCCTGTGTTGGTGAAGGCGCCACCTCGACGGGTTCTTTTCATGAGGCCCTTAACCAGGCCGCTGTGGAAAAGCTGCCGTTGGTCTTGGTGGTTGCCAACAATCAATACGCTTATTCCACCCCTACCGCGCGACAGTTCGCCTGCGATTCTCTTCTGGACCGAGCTCAAGGCTACGGCGTGGAAGGCCATGCGGTGGACGGCACGGATCTGGAGGGCTGTCTTAAAGTTTTGGAGCTGGCTGTGGCCCGGGCCCGGGCGGGGAATGGGCCTCAGCTCATCGAAGCATCTCTGCTCCGTCTGTGCGGGCACGGCGAACATGACACCGCGGAGTATGTGGACGCGAAACTCAAGGCTTCCTCCTTGGGGCGCGACTGTTTGAAGATTGCCGAGCAGTCCGCTCTGCATCAGGGTTGGACCAATTCCGAAACCATCGCCGTCTGGCGGGCTGAGGCGGTGCAGAAGGTGGAAGACGCCGTGGCCATGGTCCAGCGCGAGGCCGGGCCTGATCCTTTTGAAGAAAGCTGGCAGGCTCTTTCCACCCGCGACCTGAGCGAGGGGAATGAATAAAACCCCGCATGCCGGGTTTCGTGAAGCGCCTGAACCGGCGAGGACCAACTTGAATCGAACGTGAGCATTACTTATTTGGAAGCCATCCGGGAGGCGCAAGCCCGGGCCTTGGCGGATGATCCCCGCGTGTTTATTTACGGGCAGGATGTGGGTGCTTTTGGCGGCGCATTCAAGGCCACCAAGAACCTGGCCGCCGAGTTTCCCGGGCGCGTGCTCGACGCCCCCATCAGCGAGGACGCCATCGTGGGGCTGGGCGTTGGGGCGGCCATTGAAGGGATGCGCCCGATCCTCGAGATGCAGTTTGCGGATTTTTCCACGGTCGGCTTCAATCAGATTGTCAATCAGGCCGCGACACTTTTCTGGCGCACCAATCTGCCTTGTCCAATCACCATCCGTCTGCCCTTTGGTGGCACCAAGGGCGGCGGTCCTTTCCATAGTCAGAGTCTGGAGGCCATCTACGCGCATTATCCGGGCTTGATTGTCATGACGCCTGCGACCGTGGAGGATGCCTACAGCATGCTTTTGGAGGCGGTGGCGTTGGATGATCCGGTGATTTTCTGCGAGCACAAACTGCTTTATTACCATCTCAAGGCTGAACAGTTGCCCACCGAGGCGTTTCCGGTGGGCAAGGCGCGCATCGCCCGCGAAGGCCGCGACATGACGATTGTGACCTATAGCGCCATGGTGCATGAAGCCTTGGAGGCGGCCGGAGAGCTGGCTCTGGAGGGATGGCAGGTTGAGGTGGTGGACCTGCGCACCATCAAACCTCTGGATACGGATACCGTAATGGCTTCGGTGGCTCGGACCGGCCGGTTATTGTGCGTCGGGGAATCCTGGCCTTGGGGGGGGTCACCGCCGAAGTGATTGCACGGGTTGCCAGTGAAGGATACGGATTGCTCGACGCGCCGCCTCAGCGGCTTAATGCCAAGGATACCCCCATCCCTTTTCATCCCAATCTGTGGGCTGCCCACCGTCCCACTGCCCGGCGCATTGCCGCCAGCGCCCGCAATCTCCTGCGCCTATGATCCATCCCGGTCCGCGTCGAATTAAAAGCACCCCCGCCCGCCCTCAATCCCGGCGCCCTTGGTGCCGTTTGACCGGGGTTCATTCTTAATTTCCCATGCCCCAAATCCCCATTATCATGCCGCAGCTCGGCGAATCCATTGCCGAGGCCGCAATCATCAATCTCCTCGTTCAACCGGGTGACCAAGTCGAGACCGATCAAGATATCGTCGAGGTGGAAACCAACAAGGCGACGATGAATATCGCATCGCCCTGCCGCGGGCGGATCGAGAAATTCCTGGTCCAGCTCGGAGAGAGTTATCCCGTCGGCTCGGTGCTGGGTTATCTCCAAGCCAGCGCGGAGGATGCCACCCGTTTGGGGCTGGATTTGCCCGCGCATTCCCCCAAGAACGGAGGGGATACGGAAAGCGATACGGAGGTGACGCGGCGTTCGGGGGCGGGGCAAAGCCGGGCCGGGGTGCAGCCGACGGTGCGCGGACTGCCGGTGCCGGCCAATGCCGCCGGTGCCGGATATATTTCGCCGCGGATGAAGGCGCGGATGAATGAGCTGGGTCTGCATGCGGCCGATCTGGCGGGCATTGCAGGCAGCGGCGGCGCCGGCCGCGTCACGATTCAGGATTTTGAGAAGTTCATGGCCGGTCTCGACCAACACCAGCTCAGCCAGGCCTCTTCAATGCGGGTCAGCGTGGCTGATGCCATGCGCCGCAGTTGGACCCGGCCCATTGCCCATGTTGGACTTGCGGTTTGTCTGGAGCCTCTTTTCGCCCACCGTAAAATCGCCCAGCCCAAACCCGGCCCGGCCCTCTGCGCCCTGCGCGCACTGGCATTGGCTCTGGCCGAAAACAGCGCCCCGGCCGGGCGACTGGTCGGGAATAAAATCGTCCATCCCTCATCCATAGATATCGGCTTTGCCGTGGAGGCGGCCGACGGGGTGCTTGTGCCGGTGATTCGCCATGCCGACCGGCGTTCGTTGAAGGATCTCGTTGATGTTTACAACGACCTTGTGGAAATGGCCCGGCAGCGCAAGCTTCCCGCCGACGCCACGGGCGGATCGATCGCGACAGTCACCAACTTTGGCACTTTCGGTCTGGAGTGGGCCACGCCGATTCCGTTGCCGGAGCAGACCTTGGTATTGGGGATGGGGGCCGCGCGACGTGCGCCGCACTGGGATGAGGCCCGGAACCAGTTTGTGCCGGTGATGGAAGCGAACCTCACACTGAGTTTTGATCACCGGGTGTTGGATGGGGGCGGGGCGGGGCGGCTTTTGGCTCGGGTGGCCGCGCTGCTCTCACATCCCGAACTGCTGTGAAACGAGCTCGTCCACCCGGGCTGACTTGGTGGTTGTAAAGAGGCTGTGCTTCAGAGCCGCTCAACGAACAGCAAATACCCCCTCCGCGCAAGGGCGGCCTGAGTCGGTTTGATCCGGGCAGTCTTGTCTGCTGAGCCTTATGGGATCGGTTCAAAGAGCTCTTGCTCCGCAGTGCCCCGGATGAAAAGGGTTGAGAGAAAAGGCCCTAAGACCGGCTCGGTTTGAACCGGGGAGTGGAGCGCCCGGCGGGGCGCTTTTTTGAGGCTCTTAGGGTCTATTTCTGCGCGGCAATCATGCCGCTATTCCGTGCGAAATTAAAGATCCCGCCGGCATCCACCACCGGTCGCACATCGCCCAGCGGTTTGAAATGGTAGATCCGGCCCGTGTCCAACACGGTCACGGTGGCTTGGTCCAGATCCACGCTCACCATCTGGCCGGTTTTCAGGATGTCGCAAAGGCGTTCAGTCACTTCACAGGGATAGAGTTCGCCGGTGGCAACGCAGTTGCGGAAGAAGATGCGCGCGAAGCTTTCCGCAAGGACCAGCTCGCAGTCGGCCGAGCCGAGGGCGATGGGAGCGTGTTCGCGCGAACTGCCGCAGCCGAAGTTCTTTCCGGCAACCAAAATCGGGAATTTGCTGTCCAGTTCTCCTTCCGCGACGTAGCGCTGGGGATATAGCGAGTGGGGCAGGCCGTCCATCGCATGGCTGCCCAGTTTTTCATACTCCTCGGCTATCGTGGGCACCAGATTCAGATACTGCGCGGAAATGATCTGGTCGGTGTCGATGTTGTCGCGCACCACGTAGACCGGGCCGGTGAAAACGGATTTCGTCATGCGCCCTAGAGTGCCGCGCGGCGGGGGAGTTTTCAACCAGATTCCCAGATTTCCAACGGACAGCGCCGGCCGCAACGCGGCCTAAACCGGCGGGCAGACAAAGGTTTCCCCAATCTCGCGCAAGCCCAGTCGCACCGGTTCCCGTTGGAGGGCCTCTTGCAGGCGTTCGATCGGTTCGCGCATAGGCTCGTCGCTCAGCCGGAAAGTTTGATGATGAATCGGCACGATATGGGTTGCGCCGGCGGCGTTGGCCATCGACAACGCCTGCTCCGGTGTGCAGTGGCTCCGGATCCAGGGTTGATAGGCCCCGATGGGCATAATGGCGGCGGCGAAGGGGCCCCGCGCACGCAGGCCTGTGAACAGGCTGGTTTGGGCGGTGTCCCCGCCGAAGAGCAGCGAGCGGCCTTCGCGGCGCAGGATGTAGCCGTTGTAACCACGTTGAATGCCGCGAGGCCAGCGCTGTCCCCAGTGCTTCACCTCGAAGGCCTCTATTTGCATAGTGCCTCTGGCTGTGCGCAAGGTCGTCTGCTCGCCCCAACGCAGTTCGCCGGGGCGCTCCAAACCTGTGCCTGCCAGCACGTCGCTGGTGGCTTTGGCTGTGATGGTATGAGGCACCCCGCCCAATTGCCGCAACGAAGCCAGATCCATGTGATCCAGATGGGCGTGAGAGAGCAGCACCAGATCGATGGGAGGCAGTGCGGAGGGAGTCAACGCGGGGGCCACAAAACGTTTCGGGCCGATAGTGCCAAAGCCCAAGCCGACCCCGACCCGCCGGCCGAACACCGGGTCGGTGAGGATGTGGACGCCGTAAAAATTGATCAGGGTTGTGGCGTGGCCGAGCCAGCAAATCGTCAGGGCATTGTCGGACCAGCGGGTCGGGTCCGGAGTGAAGGGTGCCGGGGTGATATCCCGCTGCGCATCGGCAAGGAGGAGCCTGGTCAAGCGTCCGGCGGGGCCCTTGGATGTGCCCAGCCAGGCGGCACCCAAAGTCCCGGCACCGGCCAGACCAGCTAAAGCGCGGTTTAAAAACCTGCGGCGTGGCACTTGCATCGCCCCACTGTGGAACAGCCATCAGCACTGTCAAGGTTCCGCGCGGCTCACAAATGTGATTTACCCCGGCCGGCTGCGGTCCTAAGTTGAGCCCCATGGACCGGTTTAATCCCGAAGTGAAACAGGATCCCCTTGAGGACATTGCCATGCTGTCGATGGAGTTTGGGCGATGGTTGATGGAGTGCGGGGCCAGCGGCGCGGTGGTGGATGAATTTGTGGCCCGCGTGGCGGCAGGCCTGGGTGCCGATCGGGCCGATTTGAGGGTCGGTTACGCATCGCTGGCCATCACCGTCGGCCGCGGCGCAGAGGTCGCGACCCGGATGTGCAAGGTCGGTTCGCCGGGGGTTAATCAACGGTTGGACCAGGCCGTGCGAACGCTTGCCCAGCAGGTGGAGCAGGGCGGTTTGGGTTGCGCTGCGGTTCGCAGTCTTTTGGATCGTGTGGTTCAGGAGACCCCGCGGTATCCTGGATGGCTGGTTGATCTGGCAGTGGGCGCGGCCTGTGCTTCTTTCGGGCGCTTGTTGGGGGTTGACTGGCGTGCCGTGGGACCGGTCTTCGCCGCCGCCGCGTTGGGGCAGTTTTTCCGTCGCAGTTTGGCCCGGCGTCAGGCCAATCCTTTTATCTCCGCCACTCTGGTGGCCTTTGTCGGGGCGGTGGGCGGCGGATTGGGTGCGCGTCAGCTGGGCAGTCACACCGTGGCTGCCGCCATGACCGCCGCCGTGCTGCTTCTGGTGCCTGGGGTGCCGGCGCTTAATGCCCAAAGCGATATTCTGGATGGCCGCCCCACGCTGGGCAGCGCCCGCATCGTTTGGGTGGCGGTGATGCTGGTGTTTGTTACGGCGGGAATCTGGCTGGGGCAGCTGCTGCTGGGGGAGGGAAGATGAGCATGGATTATGCGCTCGTTTTGCATCAGACGGTTTTTGGCGGCCTAGCCGCGCTGGGTTTCGGTGTTCTGTTCAATCTGGGTCCCCGCTCTCTGGTTTGGTGCGCCTTGTGCGGTGCGACGGCTCTGGCAGTGCGCAGCGCGGGCTTGGAACGGGGGTGGAGTCTGGAAGCTTCGTCTTTTTCCGCGGCGTTGATTGTCGGCGTGGTCGTGCAGTTGCTGCGGAGGCGAATCGGGGTGTCCCGCAACACCCTTGGCGTGGCGGGATGTATTCCGATGGTCCCGGGTGGATTTGCCGCCAAGGCCATTCTCGGTCTGTTCGCCCTGACTTCCCCCACATTGGAAAATCCCGACTCAACCCTCATCCAGTCCCTTGTTTTTTCCCTCCGGGTCGTCTTCACAATCGGCGCCATCGCCACAGGCTTGGCCATGCCAACGCTGCTCCTGCGCCTGCGAAAGTAGAGGCAGAAGCGCCGGGATTCTGCCGGATTGCGGCCCCGGATCGGTGGTTGAGCCCGAATAATATCGAACGGGATTGGGTGAGGTGCGCCGGCCTTTGAAGCGGTCTGATGCATTCACTTCGCTGCGGGGGTGCCGGATTTTCCAGCCCGCCCCGGGAGCAAGAGAGGGGCCCGCGGAAAACGTCGTTTCGGGCGTGGAATGTTGCCTTTGCCCTGAGGATTCTTCGCGCTGGATCCTTAATGCAGCGGTTGGGAAAAGCAGTGGGACAGGCCTAAAGATTAATCCGGAAAGCCAAAGCAGGATTGCCGGAGTTCTGAATGAACCAATCGAATTTGTTTGGTTAGCCTGCCAGGAGAGTTCCTTTTTTTATCTCCCACTTTTGAAGATCGCGGCTCAGTTCGCGCGGCCAGTTTTCCTCGGTGCAAGTCATGAAGACCTGGCCGCTGCTCTGGTGTGCCCGTTCCAGCATGGGGAGAAGCCCGCTGCGCCGTTTGACGTCCAGCTCGCCCATGACATCGTCGATCAACAGTACCGGGGCGCTGCCGTGCAGGCCGGTTAGGTATTCGGTTTGGGCCATTTTCAGGGACAGCGCCAGGGTGCGCTTTTGGCCTTCGCTGCCGAATTGGGCGGCTGACTGGTCGTTGAGCAGAAGTTGCACCTCATCGCGGTGCGGTCCGATCAAGGTGGAGCGGCAGGAGCGTTCCCGTGCCCGGGACTGGGCCAGTTCCACTGCGAAATCCCTTTTCACGCTGGGCTGATATTCAATGCGCAAGTCCTCTGCGTCGTTCGAGATGCGGCGGTAGGCCAGCCGTGCCAGGGGCGAAATGCGCGGCACCAGTTCAGCCCGCATCCGGGTCACCTCGACACCTAACCGGATGAGTTCGGCGCTGAAGCTTTCCAGCGCGGCGGCGTCCGGAGTGTGCTGTTTGAGCAGGGCGTTGCGGGAACGCAGAGCGTGGGCATAGCGCTGAAGCAGTGGGAGATAGGTGGGGTGTGTTTGGGTGAGTAGCAGGTCTAGGAACCGGCGGCGTCCGCGCGCGGCGCCTTTGACCAGTTGCAAATCCTCCGTGCAAAACACCACCGCGCGCAGCACGCCCAGATAGTCGGCCAGTTTTTTCACAGGCTGTGCGTCGAGCGAGAGTTTTCTTTGGCTGGCCGACCAGAACAGCTTGATCTCGCGGGCGCCCTGGCCGACGATTTTTCCTCCGGCAAAATAGCCGCGCTGCCCGTGGCGGATCATTTGGGCGCCGCCCACTCCGCGAAATGAGCGCAATGTGGCCAGCAGATAGATCGCCTCCAGAATGTTGGTCTTACCCTGGGCGTTGTCTCCGAGCAGCAAATGGAAGCCGGGCGCGAGATCCGCGTCCAGCCGGGCGTAGTTGCGAAAATCGCGGAGCCGCAAATGAGCCAGATGCACGGTGGGAAAATGGCTTGGAACCCGCCCGGCAGCGAGGATTTTCCTGCGTGTGTTTCACCGGGTTTGTTGCAATCATCCTCCCGGCATGAAAACAAATGAAGCCCCTCTGCCCAGGCGGAGCCATCGATGGCCTTGGTTCGCCCTCGCGGCCGTGGTGCTGGGGGTTGTGCTGGCCGTTCTTTGGGTCGGCGTTGCCGCCCGGCGTCTGCGGGATCTGAGAGAGCCCCGGTCCTCTCCGGGCGATCCCAGGCCCGCTGCCCCTGCGCGGAACGGTTAGGCGCGGCTTGCTTTGGCGGACCGCTGGATTAGGCTGGACCCAATGCAGTCCGTCCCGCAAACCGATTTCTGGCCGATCATCAGCATCATCATGCCCACGCTGAACCCCGGGGTGTTGCTGGAAAACGCCCTCGACTCCATCGCCCGCCAGACCTATCCCCGCCATCGTTATGAGATCATCTTGGCCGACGCGCAGTCCAGTGACGGGACGCGCGAGCTGGCCGGAAAACGGGGGGCGATCGTTCTGGATGATCGCGGCAAAAACATGGAGGAAGGCAAGCGTCTGGCGCTGCGCCATGCCACAGGCGATTACATCGTTTTCATGGATGCGGACAATGAGTTGACGCATCCCGATTACCTTGAGCTGGCGGTCAAGGCCCTTGCCGCCCAGCCCCAGGCTCTGGGGGTAGAGAGCTATTATCTTCCATCGCCGCGGATGAGTTCCTTTTGCGCCTATCTCACCCATTGCCTGCACATCAGCGATCCTATGGCCTGGTTGATCAGTGCCAATCCCCGGCTGGTGGCGCGGGAGGGGGAGGTGGAGCGCTGGGTTTTACCGTCGGGGACTTTTTCCTATCCGCTCGGGGCCAATGGATTTGTATTCCGCCGGTCGGATCTGGAATCGGTGAAGGCTGACGAGAAATTCCAAGACACTCATGTGGCCCTGTTCCTGATGCGCCGTGGCCAGCGCGAGTGGCTCCGGATCCGGGGGCGCGGAGTGCATCACTATTACATCCAGAATTTGTGGCGGTTTGTGCAGAAACGGCGGCGTGCCACGGTCCACTTTCTCCGGGTGCAGGCGGAGATGCCGGTGAACTGGATGCGGGAAAAGCCGCCGGTACCGCTGTGGCTGGCGGCGTTCTATTGCGTGAGTTTTTTCGGGCCGCTCTGGCATACGCTGCGATGCGGTTGGCGGGATCGCGACTGGCGCTGGTGTTGGCACGTGCCGGCCTGCTTGGCGAGTGTGACCGGTAATGCCTGGGGCGTCTGGACTTATCGCCGGCGCGGGAAGGACCGCTTGATTATCGCGCAATTGCGGGTGAAGCAGACGCTCAAGCCTTGAGGTTTTCGGACATGCGGTGGCAAGTCGGGATGAAAGGAAGGATTCGTTTTAGCGGCTGTGGATTATCCCGACGCAACCTGTTGCCAATCCCCCCACGCAGTGGTGCGCCGACTTTGCAGCCAGCCTCCGGCATTTGCGGCGGCTTGGACAGGCGCAGTTTGAATTCCCGATTCCTAAAATCTCCGCTCTTGACGGGGGCTGTAGGGATGAGAGGGGGCCGCTGGTGGGCAATTTTGGCGCGGACGCGGGGCTATTTGTTCGACCCGTTCAGCCGGCTGAGCAGCCGCAGGAGTTCCGCATACAACCAGACCAGAGTGATCAAGAGGCCCATTGCGCAATACCACTCCATGAACTTAGGTTTTCCGGCACGCACTCCATCCTCCACCATGCGGAAGTCCACCAGCAGATTTGCCGCCGCAATGCCGGTAGTGACGAGGCTGATGCCGATCCCGATCGGGCCGCTTTGATGAATGAAGGGGAGGTGGACGCCGAAGATGTTGAGGAGCATGGTCGCAAAATAGACAAGTCCGACCGCAGCGGTTGCGGCGAAGATGCCCGTTCGCAGTCCGTCGCTGACCCGAATGATGCGGGTGGTGTAAAGGGCAAGCAGGGTAAAAAGAACCGCGGAGGTGAGGAGCACCGCATTAAGGGCGATCCCCGGGTATCTCAGGTTGTAGTAAAGGGAAATGCTGCCCATGGCCAAGCCTTCCAGCAGGGCGTAGACGGGGGCCAGCACAGGGGTCCATTCCGCCTTGAAACACCCCACCAACCCGATAACCAAAGCCAGAATAAGCGAGCCGATAATCGTGCCGGGCCCAAGATGCTGGCTCCAAGCATAGGCCCCGCTGGCCAGGCAGATCACCAGCAGCGTGCCGGTGCGATTGATCGTGCCGTTGAGCGTCATCGCGCTGTCGTCAACATGAACCTCGTCGAGGCCCCGGGTCAAAAAAGGATTGCTCATGGTTAGATGTAAAACTTCCCTTTCATGGTTAGCAAACAGGGGCGGTGTTGTAAATCCAAACTTGCGCCCCCAAACCTGGGCTGTTTTTGGCGCCCCCGCAAAGGGTAAAGCGCCGGAGATGTGTTGCGCCCGGTGAGGGTCGGCCCGAATTAGCCGATGATGGGATAGTTAAGCGTGATGCCGGAGGGTGCCGTGAGTATATCCTCCAGATTGATCCTCAGTCCTCAAAGTCGGGCAAGGCCCGGGCCGGTGCTGACTTCCCCTTTGATTGGCGGGTGTTGTGTCTGCCTTTAGGAAACGTTCATTTGGATAGTGCGGATGTGCGGTCCGAAAGCCATATCATATCCTCGTTGTTTGCCGAGCTGACGTTGAGGGTTAAGATGTTGTCTCTGTAGAAAACCGGAGGTCGGGTGCGCGGGTCGCGCCATTTGCGGATTTCGGCGTGTCCGTCCGAAAAGGAGATTCCACCCGCCCCGCCGTGCGAGCTGGCCGGAAAATCAATGATCCGGGCGCTGGCGGGATTCTCGACCATCATGTTTGCAAAGCCGCCGGCGTTCAGACCGTCGGGATGCTCATCCAGAAAAACAAAACGCATGGCCGGGCTGTCAATGGAGGATTTCTTGGGATATACTCGGTATTTCTTCGACGAGACGTTGACTCCGGGGCCGGCCGGATCGAGCCAGTCGCCGGGGCCCGCCCACTGCTGGCCCATGCTCAGGCTGCGGACCCGTTCGATTTGCTTGCCGGCCACGACCACCGCGCTGCGGTCGGCCGGGCACTTGTAAACTCCGATTCCGGTGAGGTAATTCGCGAACTTTGCCCGGCTGGGATCCGTCAAGGTTCGCGGGTCCGTGTTGTCCGGATTGGCGCCGTTAAAGTCCTCCCAACCATTGACCCATGCGGTGGCTTCGACCGGGGCCGTGTAACCCGACGAGGTCAGGTTGTCGTTGTTGTCATCCGGATAGAGGAGGAAGACCAACTGCAACTGCTTGAGGTTGCTCATGCATTGAATCCCTTGGGCCTTTGTTTTGGCCCTTGTCAAGGCTGGCAGAAGCATGCCTGCGAGAATGGCGATGATCGCTATTACCACGAGCAACTCAATCAAAGTGAAGCCGGTTTTGCCGGCATGACGGAGGGTTTGTTGCGACATAATGCTCAAGACGGTGGCGGCACTTTCATCTAGATGGATTCGTTTCCACATTGGGTTGCTGTGGGTGGAGAATCAAGTGGAATAGTTCAAAATGGCGGCGGGAGGCGGTAACGGGTTGGATCGGGCCGGGATTCGATGGCTAGCTGCATTGCGGTTTTGTCATGTCAAAGCATGGCGGCTCTCAGTCAGGCACGATTCGGAACCAGCGGGTGGATTGAGCGTCCTGCCCATCAAGCCGGCCCCAGATAGGAACGAGTTTTTTTCCGGCTGGAGGGGAAATACGGCTCATTCCCGCTTCTGCGGAATGCACCATCAGAACCGTGCCGTCGGTCTGAATGACGTCGTCGCCTTGAGTCCAGACATGCGCGCCGGCTTCCTTGTAGATGGCCTTGAGCACCTCACTGCCCAGAGCCACATCCCCGAAGAAAACGGACTGATGGCCGCCCGCTTTTTTTCGCGCCGCGGAAATTGTTTTGTCCGACAGATAGCGTCCCAGCGGTTCCGCATCCTTATCCGCCACGGCAAGTCGTGGTGAGGCGTGGTGTTCCGTGCCCCACTGCAGGCCCTGCAGCGACCCCTGGCCGATGCTGTGCAGCGGGCCATCGTTGACGACGAGTTTAATCCCGGTCAGTTCGGTTGCCTGCAGCGTGCTTGGCCCGTCCGGGCCCAGATAGCCCGGGGCGTATTGCCAGACTGCGGTTGCCCGTTCCTGATCCAGCCGCTTACGGATGGCTTTTATTTCGGGGGCGGTCAGACAAAAGGCGTTCGCAAATAAATAAGCTTTGCAGGGCGGGACGATGCCTCCGATGAAGTCGCTGAGGAAGTAATATCCGGTTTGCACGCCGGTCTTGCCGCTGGCATTGCGCAAAGCGCCCAAGGCATTGGCCGGAAGATCCCAATCGCTCCTGACATGGTAGAGCGCCCGCGGATCGATAATCACCGCCACCTCCGGTCGATATGGGGTGGGATGAGCATAAATTTCCCGGTAGAGCGTTGCGCCTTTTTCATCCAGCATCTGCCAGAGGCGGACGTCATTGAAAGCGCCAGCGGCACTCAGGTCCATCCACCAGGTTCCGGCGCGGTGCATCAGGAGACTTCCCAGATTGCGCTGGAGAAGACTGCTCGTTTCGCTGAAATCCTTGGCTGGGGTGTTTATTGCGGCAATTTGCCCGCTGGAATCGGTGATGTATTTGCGATCCATGACGCCGGTTCGCATATCGTCCTCGTTGATCCACAATTTGCCGTGGGCGGTGATCGAATCCACTGCGCTCATGAAGCCTCCCGCACCGCCGGCAGCCCGATCCCCATAGGTGATCGGCGAGACCAGCAGATCGATGTCCGGACAGCGCAACAGACGCTCGATGTCGAGATGACCGTTGATGCTGCCTGGGAGGTCGAAGGTATAGCCAAAGAAAAACTGGGTGAGCTTGCGCCTGTTGGTTTCCTCCTTTATCAACTTTGCGATATCCATCACCCGCCGGGTGGTGGCTTCGCTGCTGTAGCGGGAAAAATCCACCCAGTCTTGTCCGGTCCGGGCATCGTAAAACGCGTGGATTTTCGGGGTGCCACGAATGGGGAAACGGCCCGCTTCCGCCCGGGGAACTTCCGCAGATTCGAAGGTCGCCCCAGGTTTGTTCCAGGCATCGGATAAGGCCCTCTGTGTCGGGTATTGTCCTCTGAGCCAGGTGCGGAAGGCGCGCTGGTTTGCCGGGCTAGAGTCGGGGCCGCTCTCCCGATAGCCAGGTTCGAACCATTCGCTGGAGTTGCAGGCATGATAAGCCAGGATTCTCGGGCCATAGGGGGTGGACTCATAGCGGCCAATCATCCGCCTGAGGCTCCGCTGAAAGTGCTTCCAGACATATGCCGAAGCCATTGACGGCGGGCCTTTGGTTCCGTCGCCATAGAGGATCAACTCGTCCGGCGGAATGTAAGCGCCGCCCTTCCAGCCTTCTGGAGGTGTGTCGTAAAATCGGAGGATGAAGTTGGCCTTGGGATCCACTTTAATAAACCGGTCCAGCAGTTCGTCGGCGCAGCTGAAACCCCTGCCGGCGGTTTCCTGCTCCTCAATCCAAGGCCAACCCACAAAGTCCAGCGAGTAGAGGTGGACATGGTTTTCCGACGCCGCCTTGAGCTGCGGCTCCAAATAATGTCGCGTCTGTTCCGTGGAGCGACTGGTGTTGAAAAAGAAAATAAAGGGCAGCACCGGCTGGCCGTTGATCGTCAATTTTGGAACGCCGTGATCCGGCACAATGGCGGCGTGATGAATCTGCCCCAACACCGCGTCATCTTGCGCCGCTGCCCCGAAGGGGAAAACCGCAGCAAGCAGCCGGCAAAAGAGCACGGCGATCCGCGCAGCCCGGCACAGTGCCCGTCTCGAATTTGAAGGGGTTGTGGTTTGTAAGAGGCGGCTCTTCGGTTGAGCGGGGGATGATTTGAGACTTGATTGAATAAGCTGATTTTGAGGGGATGCAGGTGAACTACAAGCGCCATATTCAGTCTGGTCACGCTCAGGCTGGACCGGGGCCGGCTGAGCGAGTTGCCGTGCCAGGCGGGCGTGGTAAAGGGGATGCATGGGGGCTGCGTGTTGTTTTCAAGCGGTGTGGCCGGAACCGTTTGTGCGCCGCCGCCGCGGTGGATGGCGGGCCTTTTCTGAGGGGCGGGTCGCATTCGTTTGAGGGCTGGACTGCGGTTGCGAATTTGTGTCTATAAATTTGCTTGCGCATATCCGATTTGCCCCTAAGGTCCTTCCCACAGGGTTATGGTGGCACAACTTAAAAAACGCAAAACTTCTCCGCCCCGGCGTCGCACCAAGCCGTTGGCAACTCCAACTCCCGCGCTTCTGCCCCCGGCACAGCCGTTGATCGTCGTCCCTGAGGTTCCTCTTCGGGATCAGGATCGGGGCGGCTACGATGGCGACACCGCCATCAAGCTTTATCTCCGCGAAATCGGCCAGGTCAAACTCCTCACTCCGCAAGAGGAGATCGAACTGGCTGCGCGGATCAAGCGCGGGGACAAGAAAGCCCGCGAGCACATGATTAAGGCCAACCTGCGTCTAGTGGTCAAGATCGCCCGGGATTATGAGGGCATCGGCCTGCCGCTGCTGGATTTGATCAGCGAGGGCAACATCGGCCTGATGAAAGCCGTGGAACGGTTTGATCCAAAGAAAGGGGGCAAACTGTCCACCTACGGATCCTGGTGGATCAAGCAGTCCATCAAGCGTGCGCTGGCCAACCAGTCCAAGACCATTCGTTTGCCGGTGCACCTGGTGGACAAGATTTCCAAAATGCGGCGCCGGGCGATGAAGCTGCAGGAGGAGCTGGGCCGCGAACCGACGGATGAGGAGCTGGGGGAGGATCTGGGTCTGACCGCTCGCCGCGTGGCGCAGATGCGCATGGCCGCCGTGCGCCCCGCCTCGCTTGATGCGCCGATCGGAGACGAGGATTCGAATAATTTTGCCGAGGTGGTGCAGGATGAGAACGCCGACACGCCCTACGAGCAGCTCGAGGAAAGCACCGTTACGGCCATGTTGCAGAAGATGGTCAAGGCTTTGGATGATCGCGAGGCCACGATTCTGCGCTATCGTTTCGGACTGGACGGCGGCAATGAGAAAACGCTGGAAGAAGTGGGCGGGAAATTCCATGTTACCCGGGAGCGTGTCCGGCAGATTCAAAACATCGCCCTGCGCAAGCTCCGCAAAATGATCGAAAAACTCGAAGCCATCCACACTTGATTCATCTCATGACCCAGCCGCACCCGACCGTCGCCGACATTCAGCAGTCCATCCGCAACATTCCGGATTTTCCCAAGCCGGGGATTCAATTCAAAGACATCACGCCTGTTTTGGCTGATGCGCGGCTGTTCGCCGCCACCATTGACCTGCTCTGCGAGGGGTTCGAACCGGGGTCGGTGGACGCGGTAGTGGGGATAGATGCGCGCGGTTTTATTTTCGCCGCCGCCGCCGCCTTGAAGCTTCAGGCCGGTTTCGTGCCGGTGCGAAAGAAGGGGAAACTGCCCTCGAAAACGCTGGAGGAGGATTACGCCTTGGAATACGGGCATGCCACGGTCGCTATCCATCAGGACGCTTTGCGCCCCGGCAGTCGTGTGCTGCTGATTGATGATTTGCTGGCCACGGGCGGCACCGCCGCCGCCGCCACTTCGCTGGTGCGCAAGCTCGGCGCCGAAATCCTCCAGGTCTCCTTTCTCATCGAGCTGCGGTTTCTCAACGGCCGGGACAAGCTCAAAGACCTGCCCCTCCGCTCGCTGGTGGTCTATTGATGATCACGGGTTGCGCAAAGAGGGTTTTCATTTGAGCAAGACCCGCTAGACTGGCCGCGTGCATTGGTTTCATGCCATCGATCTCTCCCTGTTCCGCTTCGTCAACCGGACGTTGAGTTGTCTCGTCTTGGACGCCCTTATGCCCGTGATCAGCGGGCAGGGCTCGAAGGGGTGGTTTCTGCTTGCGGCGGTTCTGGCCGGCATCGGCTTGGTTTGGCGCGGGGATGTCCGGGTCCGGGTTTGCGTGGGAATGCTCGCGCTGATCCTTTGGCCCGGCGACTCACTGGTCTGCAACACGCTCAAGCACGCTGTTGGCCGACCGCGGCCGCCCGGGGTGGAGGAGGGCGTTCGGTTGCCGGGTCTGCAGGAACGCCGCTTCGTGTCCGGCGGCCTGGCTCCGGACCGGGGGGCTGTTATCATCGGGCCGGGCGGGGTGCGGCCCAGCTACTCGAGCTTTCCCTCGTCGCACTCCGCCAACTGGTTCGCTGGCGCGACGATCCTGTTGATTTACTACCGGCGCAGTTGGGTGTTCATGTTTCCGCTGGCCTCATTGGTGGCGGTGTCACGCCTTTATCTGGGAGTTCATTATCCGAGTGATGTGCTGGCCGGGGCGCTGCTTGGGGCGGCTTATGCCGCCGCTGGAGTCTGGCTGGCCGACGCCCTCTGGGGATTGATCGGCCGCAAGTGGTTTCCGCTCTGGTGGGGCCGGTTTCCCTCGTTAATCAATCCCCGCCTCTCCACCCAACCCGCACCGATGCAATCGGGCGCATCCCATCCGGACGGGCATTGGTTGCATTTGGGCTATGGGCTCATCGGGATTCTGCTGCTGGCCCGGCTGGGTTATCTGCGCAGCGGGTTGATCGGGTTGAGCGGTGATGAGGCCTATCAATGGCTCTGGTCCAAGCATTTGGCGCTTTCCTATTTCAGCAAGCCGCCGCTTATTGCCTACACGCAATGGCTCGGAACGGGGGTTTTCGGCGACACCGTTTTCGGGGTGCGTTTTTTTGCCCCTGTGATTGCCGCGGTTTTGGCCTGGTTGATCCTGCGTTTTTTCACGAGGGAGGTCGGTGCCCGCACTGGTTTTTGTCTTCTGCTCCTTCTTGCGGTCACGCCTCTTCTTGATGTCGGGTCGACTTTGTTGACGGTGGATCCCCTTTCGGTGCTGTTTTGGACTGCGGCGATGCTGGCGGGTTGGCGGGCGGTGCAACCTGAGGGGGGAACATCTCAATGGGTCTGGACAGGTTTGTGGATGGGGTTGGGTTTTCTGAGCAAATACACAGAGCTTTTCCAGATTCTCTGCTGGATCGTTTTCTTTGGGCTGTGGAAACCGGCGCGGTCCCATCTGCGCAAACCGGGGCCCTATGTTGCCCTGCTGATCAATCTTCTTTGCGCCGCACCGGTGCTTCTTTGGAATGCCCGACACCACTGGATCACGGTGGAGCATGTGGGTGCCAATGCCGCTGTGGGCCAGCCTTGGCGGTTTACGCTGAATTACCTGTTTGATTTCCTCGCCAGCGAGGCACTGCTGCTGAACCCTTTTCTCTTCCTGGCCCTGGTATGGGCCGTGGCCGGTTTCTGGCGCTCGCGGTGCCGGGATGTGCGGCAGATCTTTTTTTTCAGTATGGGCGCGCCTCTCTTTCTGTCCTACCTGCTCTTCACCCTTCATTCGCGGGTGCTGCCCAATTGGATCGCACCGTCGGTGCTCCCTTTGTTCTGCTTTGCGGCCTTCTATTGGAGCGATCGATGGAAAGCGGGACTGCCGCCCATCGCCAAGTCCGGGTTTGCCGCAGCGCTGGCCACCGGCTCGATCTTTGTCTTGCTGGCTCATGAATCCGAACTGGTGGGTAGAATCACCGGACGCAACCTGCCGCCCAGGGTCGATCCACTGGTTCGAGTGCGGGGCTATGACGGGATGGCGGCGCTGGTCGAGCAGGCCAGGCAAAAACTCCTCGGCGAGGGCAAGCCGGTTTTCATCGTGGCGGGGCATTATCTGCAAGTGGGGCAAACATCCTTTTATCTCCCTGAAGCGCGAACCAATGCCGCCGTCAATCCTCTGGTCTACCACTTGACCTCGGATCATCCGGTCAACCAGTTTTTTTTCTGGCCCGGTTATGCCGGAGCCCGCACCGGCCAGAATGCTGTTTTTTTCCAGGAGTTGAGCCTGCCCCCGTTGGCGGCCGACTGGCCCGCGCGCTGGATTGCGGGCCGAACCAATCTCGAGGTTTTCCCTTACCCGGAACCCCAGCCACCCCCCGCCCGGCTACTGCAGGAATTCGACTCCGTCACCGACTTGGGCATCCGCAACGTGCTCTATCATGACCGGGTTTTTCATGTTATCCAGCTTTTCGAATGCCGCAACTTAAGATGACCGAGGCGACGCACACCGCGGTTTTTCCCGTGAGGGATTACGATCTTGCCGCCACTCTTGGGTCCGGTCAGGCCTTCCGCTGGGAAGGCCGTGAGGACGGCTGGCATGGGGTGGTGGGGTCGCGTCCCGTGCGGCTGCTTGCTGAAGGGGGCTGCCTGAAGGCATTCAGCCATACCCCTCAGATTGAGTGGGGTTGGCTCACGGAGTATCTCCAGACCGGTTTGAACTTGGGCGCTGTGCTGGCGACTTTTCCAGCGGACGGGCCGCTGGGCAGAGCGGTGGCCGCTTGTCGCGGATTGCGCCTGTTGCGCCAGGAACCTTGGGAATGCCTGGCGTCCTTCATCCTGTCTTCCACCAAGCAGATTGTCCAAATCCGTCAGATCGTGGCGCTGTTGTGCGAGCGCTTCGGTGATTCCTTGGCGGTGGACCGAGGGTCGTCGCCGGTGTATTCCTTTCCCTCGGCCGCGAGGCTGGCCGGGGTGAGCGAGGCGGACTTGCGCGCCTGCAAGATGGGTTTTCGCGCCCCCTATCTTCGTGAGACGGCCGCCGCAGTGGCCAGCGGACAGGTTGATTTGCAGGCGCTTTCCGGACGATCCCTCGAAGGGGCCCGCGCCGAACTGGTCCGGTTGCCCGGCGTGGGGCCGAAGATCGCCGATTGCGTGCTGCTTTTTGCCTATGGATTTCCCGCGGCTTTTCCGGTGGATGTCTGGATATTAAAAGCACTCCAAGAACTTTATTTCCCCAAACGCCGGATGTCCGCCGCCCGCTTGAGGCGCTTTTCCGAAACCCATTTCGGTCCCAACGCCGGCTATGCCCAGCAATATCTTTTCCACTATATGCGCACCCAAATCCGATGAAGACCGTCGAAGTCCTGTTCACCCCCGCGGAATTCGGGGCACTGTGCGGCCGCGATCTGAGCGGAACCGTGTGTGTGGTTTTTGATGTGTTTCGCGCCACAACCAGCATGGTGACGGCCCTGGCCAACGGTGCTGCGGCGGTGATCCCGGCCTTGGACATCGCAGAGGCGCTTGAGCTGCGGCGCCGCTACCCGGAGGCGTTGCTTGCCGGCGAGCGCAATGGCCTGCGCATTTCCGCCGTTCAGGCTTGCGGGGTGGAGTTTGATTTGGGCAACTCGCCGCGGGAATTCACTCCGGAGAGGGTCGCCAATCGGATCATCGTGACCACGACGACAAACGGAACGCGCGCCATCAGGGCTTGTCTCGGTGCGGGAAGTGTCTTGGTCGGATCTTTTCTTAACCTCGCCGCCACAGCGCAGGCCGTGCGCCGGACGTCGTGCGACACATTGTTGGTCGTGTGCAGCGGGACGCTGGAGCAGGCCGCCTATGAGGACACCTTGGGGGCAGGCGCGTTATGCGATTTGCTTTGGGACGGGTTCGATCCCGCAGGTGTTGCGGATTCGGCGTTGATGGCCCGGCAGATTTTTCAGTGGGCACCGGCCGATCCGCTCTCCGCCGCCAATCTCTCCCGCAATGGCCGGCGACTGCTGCGCATGCCTGAATTGAAGGACGACGTTGTGTTTAGCCTTGAGCGCGACCGGGTTCCCTTCGCCGCCACCCTTGATCAGCAGGGCCGGGTGATACGCCTATGAATACCTCTTTTCAACCTGCGGATCCGTCCCGATTTGAAACCGCCTTGAGCCGCTTGGATGAGGAAAATGCCCGCGATCCCAACCGTGAACTTTGCGGGGCATCTTCCTATCCGAGGGAATTGATCTACGCCCAATGGCTCACGGACTGGGTGCTCAAGCTTTGCCCACAGGCCTCGGAAGCCCTGCGGTTGGCCGCCCGCAGCCAGCATCTGTGCCGCTGGGAAATCCCCAGAGACTCCTACCCGATGACCCGGCCGGGCTATCTGCAATGGCGTGCCGAGTTGAAGCGGTTCCATGCCCGCAAATCCGGCGAGGTCCTCAGGGCCGCCGGCTATGGCGGGGAGATTATCGAACGGGTGCAGGCGCTGAATTTGAAACGGGATTTTCCTCAGGACCCGGAAACCCGCATTTTGGAGGATGCCCTCTGCCTCGTTTTTCTGGAGCGACAGTTCGGAGCCTTGGCCGCCAAGACAAGCGCTGAGAAAATGGTGAATGCCTTGCAAAAGGCCTGGAAGAAGATGTCTCCGGCCGGCCGGGCGGAGGCGCTGAAACTCCCGTATACTCCTGCGCAGTTGGCCCTGCTAAAACAGGCCCTGCCGGAACCTTGAGGGGATTCCACCCCGGCCTGGGACACTGGTCAAAAAGAAATCCTCACCGCATTGAGCTAACCTGGCTCGCATGTTGCCCAGATTATTGCATCCTGTAGCGACGCTCTAGGGATCGAACCCGAGGGAGTTGTCTTCGAAGGAAATACGCACATCCATCCGCAGCCAGGTTTCTTTCGCGCCTGAGCATTTCGGCGCGTTGGTGAAGAACTCTTTCAGCGCCCTGTCATGTCTCGTTTTCCTGAATTTGGCTTGATGAGGGCACGGCGCGGAAGTTGCGAATGGAGTATGAAGGCGCAATTTATCATTCGATGAATCGGGGGGGGCTGGCGTGTGTTTCCGCCCCGTGGCCGCCGACGTGAGGAGGGGCTTTTGGGGTTGCCAAGCGCGAAGAGCAAAGCGCATCAGACGTGTTGGTTTTCACGCGCCGGAGGCTCGGCGTCATCGGCGCGGCATGTCTATAGAAAGGCGTCCTAACATAAATTCCTAGCCCCGTAGGGGCGGCACGAGTGAGGGCTGTGATTGTCTATAGATAGGCCGCTCCTCTGGAGCTTGGGCGCCAAGCGCCAAGTGCGAAGGGCAAAGGGCGAAGGGCAAAGGGCGAAGGGCAAAGGGCGAAGCAACTGAAACCGCGAACCAGGCGAAAATAAAAGTGTTTTGAGAGAGGCGCTGTTCCCCGTTGTGCGAACCAATGCGGGTGAGGACCATTTCAGACGCCTTGGTTTTCAAGCGCCGTAGGCGCGGCATGTCTATAGAAAGGCGTCCTAACATAAATTCCTGGCCCCGTAGGGGCGGCACGAGAGGCGTATCTGGGAATATCCCCTCACCCGGCCTGCGGCCACCCTCTCCCCGCCC
>CAIQOK010000143.1 GCA_903873415.1 uncultured Verrucomicrobiota bacterium
CGACTTCGACTTCGGCTTTGGCTTCGGATTCACCCGCTGCCGACTCCGTCACTCCCCCCACACCCCCTGAGGTACGGTTATTCTCCTTCTCCTTCTCCTTCTCCTTAGCGTTACATGCGTTAGGGTGCGTTACATCAGCGTTACATGTAACATTCTGTAACACTGGTGCTGTTACATCAGCTTTACTAATCCTCACGCCAGCGTTACGCGCACGGAACGCTGCCACGCGATCCCGAGTGCTTTCACGCCGTTGCTCATCAGATGCAATCAATCGAAACCGCATGTAGTTGCAGATCACCCATCCCCAGTTGCGATGGGAATCAAGCAATGTGATTCGGCACCCCTCATACTCTGGAGAGCGGCTATTAACATCAGGAGCGCTCAGCGTAGCGAGGTGCTTCATTACCTGCTTCAACGGAGTCCGGATGCGCAGACTGATAGCAGAAGGCGTCATGTCGACACGCCCATCCGCATCAGCCAGCAGCAGCAGGTCCATAAAGAAGTGCCGGAGCGCGGGGTCCTCGGCGATTGATCCATCAAGGATCTGCGTAAATATCTTGACAAACATAGACTTTATTAAGGGTAGTTGTTGGGTTTTTACCAATTGCGCGGGCTCTTAGGGGGTAGGTTTTAAGCCACAATTCGCTGGCTCAGGAAGTGTTTTGCCTGGTAGAAGTTCTGAACCAAGTCCCGCGGGTCCAAGACTGGAACACCGCAGAACTTCCAGCCATCACGCTGCATTTGCTTGTAAAACCAGATCGCATCGCTCTCAGGCAGACCGAGTGCCATCACAGCGCTGGCAATGCACTGAAACAAGACATCCGGATCCTTTATGGGCGCCGACTCGGCCCTCACCCATTCCTTCATCGCGGCCACTCGGCTCTTGCGGATATCGTTGCGTCTGGCGTTTGTCATTGGACGAGCACCTTCTCGAGTGACGGCTCCTTGAGCTTGATGTCGATCACCGACGAGCAGATGTTCGTCACGGCAACCTTGGCTTCCGTCGGCTTCAAGCTGTTGCACTTACCAACCGCCCTCTCCAGATCCCCGATCCCCACCGAGACGCAATCCTTCAGAAACGTGTCCCGATCGATCATGCCAGCAGTCATCAGAAGCGAGAAGCACTCGAAAGTGTCTCGGATGGTTCGGGTGCTACTGGGTTTCCCCAGCGCCCACCCAGGAACAGCCTCAGGGTTCTCCTTGATCATGGTTTTTGCACGCTCCTCAATGCGCTTGATGAGCGGCTTGATCGCCCGTGCAAGATCCAAATACCCGGCGAGCACCTGCGCGTCCTTCGACTCCGGATCTGCCAATCCGAACTCCTGAAACATCCCACGGGCAGACTCACACTCCAGAATCGCCGGACAATACTTGCAGTGGGATCCAGCCGCCGTCAGCGCATTGCGCTTGCGGATCCCCTCAAGAATAAGGATTAGCGCTGATCTGGACTGCGCCACATCCTCAGCCAAATAACAGGCGAGCTCCGAACGTTGGCTGATCAGAGGCTGAATGATCCCCCCATACCAGACCTTCACGTCCGGATTAGCCTCCGCAGCCAGAACAATGTTCGTCCTAATCTGCCAGTTGGTGGCAATCGGATCTTGTTCACCGCGTCCGGACTTGTAGTCGAGAATCAGTCCACGGGACCGATCCGCGCTGATGGCGATCACGTCCGCCTTGCCCGAGAGCAGCTTGCGCGTTCCATGCTTGAGCCAGAGCCGCACCTCGTTCATCGACGTGAACCCAGCTCCAAGTTCGGCGTCCTCAAACGCCCTCTCAGCTTGGAAACGACACTTGTCGACGAGCTCCAACTCCTCTGGCGTGAGCGGTTTGGTCACCTCATTTGCCAGCATGGCATGAATACGGGTGCCTGAATCCGCCCACTCGGTCATCTCCTGCGTCCGGAACTCCTTGGAACAGATCGCCATGCGGTAAGAACCCGGGCAGGCGGCATAACGGTAGACTGAGGATGAAGACGGCTTCCCCTTACGCTCGTCAATTTTCGTCCTGTTGCTTTGCGCGTTCAATGGGCCTCCTTGCTGAGGTTGAGGTTGAGATCTGGTGCCGCAGCGAGCCTCATGGACACCTTCTCCGTGCGCGTCAGCAGCGGCTTGCCTATCGATGTGCCGATGAAATTCCATGTGGACTTTCCACTTTTTACGAGTTGATAAGCCCGGTTGTAACAGGGATCACAGAGCCCACGGATGGCGGCCCGGCGGCGGCATTTCTGGTTGCAGCACCGCGGAGTGCTCCACCATTTTAGCAATGTTTTCAGTAGTCTTTTGATCATTTTGGATAGGATGTTGGTTGTGGGAAAAGCAGGTCTTTTGGCTGGAGCAGCCGAGCCATCTCGGTGCCGGTCGCTTTGGCAATCAGCGCACTGGGTCGAGCGAGCGCTTTCTCGGCGTTTTCATCGGACACGTCAATGAATCCACCACCGGCCGGGATCCACTTGATGCTCATCAGATAGGTGAGCACGACGTCTTCGTGACCGGCGAATACGACAGCCAGCCGAGACACCTTGTCCTGAGGTCTGGCGACTGCCACCGCCGCAGCCCCGTCAGCCATCCATGTGAGCAGCCTGCCGCCGGTGTCCTCGGTGATCTGGAAGATGTTGGTTCCGAACAGCCCGGTTCGGTCCTTGGAAGTCTGGCAGTTGTGCGCCATATCGACGTCGAACACCGCCGTGAACTCGTATTCGATGCCATCCCGCATCACCGGTGCCAGCCCCACCTTCTTCGGCGCGGACTTGCCCTGCGCATTTGTCTCCAGCACGTAGTCCATCTTGGATCGCAGACAGCAGATGACGTGGAGGTCGGATTGCAGGACCGCATCAAGGATGCCTTTGAACTTGCGACCGGCATCAGCCCAGTTCGTGTAGGAGTTGCCTCCACGAGTATCGAGCTTGAGCTTGTATTCCAGGATGCCTTCCCAGAAATGGCTTGAGCTGTCGATGATCAGCACATCGTATTTAGCACCCTCAGCGCTGCGGATCGCTTCGATGAACTTGTCATCGGTGAATGGCGGTGCAATCGGAGCCACATCGAAGTCAAAACGACCCGAATACAGGGATGCCGACTGGTTTTCAGTGTCGATGAACGCTACCCGACCGCCCGTGGTCAGCCCCTTGGCCAACCGGAGGGCACTGTAGGTCTTCCCGCTTCCGGATGGACCTGTGATCGAGAGCTTGAGTTTCGCTTGTTGCTTGGTTGCTTTCTTGAACATTGGTTTGTTTTCCGCCTCTGCTACGGCTTGATTTCACTGACATCCCAGCCCGAGCCGTTTTTGCGGACGAGGACAAATTGGAAAATTGAAAACACCCGGGCCGCGACCTTGAGCTTCACCAACGCATCGTCTCGCATAAACCCTTTCACCTCGCTGAAGATCAGGCGACCATCCTCATCAAGGTGATTGAAGTCAGGCGTGTAGCGGCAATCATCACCCAGCTTGAGGGTGATGTTTTGGATGCCGACGAAATGAAAGCCACCAGCCCGAAGCACTTGCAGATAAGCACGCTCTGTCTTGTTGAGCTTGGACTCGTCCGGACTGGGGGAGATGGAGAGCCTAGCCTTGGCCGTGGCATCCGAGGGGCGGGCGTCAACTATCACCGCTCTACTCAGATGTCCCGGGACGATCTCCTCAAATCCTTTATAAGAGAACGGGTTCATCGCACGAGCCCTTGCGGCCGAATAAAGCCGAGCTGTTTGATCGCCAGCACACGGTCAGCCAATATGACCTCCATTCGGCAGCAGTCACCGAACGATTGGCCTAGCTCCAGATCCTTCCACTTCAGGAGCGCAGAGATCCCGCAGATCCCGCAGAGTCCCGGGGCGGCGTGGAGCATTGATCGGATGGATGGGTGGTTCATGGAGATTTGCGGACAACACAACGAAATTTGGAATCCAAGTGCAGCTTGACCAGGTGCGGATCAAAAAAACATAGACGTCCGAGTTTTACAAAAGGGAGGGTGCGGTTACGCTGCTGGTCACGAACCCAGCGGAGACTGGGGCGGGTGGACTCATCGAAAAGGATTTCGAGGAGTTGCTTGGCGTCAACGTATTGGCGTTGCGCTAGTGGTGTTTGTTGCTCGCTTGGTAATGTAGTTGCTTTCATGCGCTTTCAGTTTTAGCAAACGCATTTTTGGGTTTTTCGGAGGCGGATTGGCAAAATGCAGACCGTCACAAGCAAAGTGCAAACCGCGGAGAGCAAAAAGGAAATGCCGCCAAGCATAACGCAAGGCGGCATGACCAAAATGTAAGAGTTTTACGCTATTTGCTTGAGTCAAGAACTTTTGTGAATTTTTGCGAATACTTTTCTGCAGCTTTCTTTTCCTTGTAGATTCTCGCTCTTTTGTTCGCTCCCTTTTGCCCAGATTTCCTTCTTTCCGAAGATGTGCACAACTTCCACCATGTCATGACTTTATAGAATTCTTCCGTGGCTTTAGAATGGTCCGAAAAAGGACTCCAATTTTTATAATGCCTATCTATTTCCTCATTTGTGGGCTTGTGCTCTGCGCCTTTTTGGAGCAGGTAAGAAATATATTGTTTGGCTATCAACTCCCTCTTAGCCCGTCTAGTGATATAAGACTTTGGCAGAGCCTGCTGAAAGAATACATCACGTGTGATCTCTCCTATAAATGGCCACCGAGGCTGGGGGAGGTGTGGCAAATCATCCGCTTGATGCGACAATTCATAGTTTTCATAATCCCAAGCCTCTTCCTCATTTTTTTCGTCTTGACCGTCGATCGCCCCATCCATGTGCAGCCTCCAAATTTGATTGCGGGATTCGAGCCAAATGCTTATCGCGGTTTGTGTAAGCTTCTCAACGCTGTCAGAATACCCCGAATTTTTTGAAAGCGTTGCCGCTATCATGGCTATTTGCTCTGTGGTGGGAAGTTCGCCCATTTGCTTATACGGAGTTGAGATTTCCGTCTGGCGTTTAACAGTCGGTGTCGGCTGCGTTGGGGAGGGTATTTGTTTAGAGTGTGTTATTTTAGCTTTCACGCGGCCACCTCGGCTGTCGGCAGGCCCTTCACGTTGTCGGGCCATATGCTCGCCGGGGTAATACCGAACCAGCGGGCGGCCTCGGCGGGCTTTACTCGACGCAGATAATGTTGGCGGATTATGGAAACGGAGTTGCCTGCCTCGTCGCTCACTCGCGGCACGTCGGCAGATTCTGCAACCCGGTAGGAGATGAAAGAATGCCGCAGTCCGTTGTGCTTCCATGCAACACCAGAAGCGGCAACGATTTTAACAATTTGATTGCTGACGTTGGCAAACCGGCAAACCTTTCCGTCAATCTTTCGGTGGGGTAGCAACCATTGCTTTAGATTCTCATGGATCGGCACCAGTCGTCGCTCCCCGGTCTTGGCATGGATCGCCTTGACTTCAATGAATCCGTCCTCCAGATCAATCTCGTTCCAGCTGAGGCGGGTAACCTCGGCATGACGCAAACCACCAAAGGCTTGTATGGCGACAAATGGCAACATTCCTTCCTCAGTGTGCGCCAGGATCCGCTCTAGTTCAGCGGGTGAGAATATTTCGATCTCGCTGAGTTTCCGTGCCGAGTAATTCTGAACACCCTCTAACCAGTCGCTCCCCTTTGCTAGATAGCCGCGAAGGACGCACCACCGGCTAAGGTAGCCGATGGCGTCCCGGTAGTTCTTGCGGGTGCGCTCGCTCAGTTCCAACCCGGCCAGCCATTGGGACACCAAGGCGGGAGTGACTTGAGACACCGGAATGCTCAGGTCGGTTTTGAATCGATTAAAAACCGTTTCCAGCTTTCGGACCCGATCCTTCTTCTTCCCGTCTGACCGTGCCGATGCCAAACAATCATCGGCAGCCTCACCCACAGACTTTTTAGGAACGGCAACATCGTTGCGCTTAATCCAATCCCGACATGCGTCCAGAATGGATGTCTTGCCCCCCAGCACGGCCATAGCCTCAGCGTATTGCTGGCAGGCCGTATCTATATTTTCTATCGAGCCCAAGGCCTCGCAGGCTCGCAGGTAGGCGTGCCGATCCGCGGCGGCCAGCAGTAGCACCTCAGATTGCCCCGAAAGAATCTTGTCGACAGCTTCGGATGCGGCATGCCGTGCCTCGGCTAGGCTCGATCTCCAAGCCAGCTTCCTTTTACCCAAAAGCGTATAGTCGGCGACGAAATACTGTTTTCCGCCCTTCCTGGTGGGTCGGATGCGAACGGTGATTCCTTCCCGTTTGTATTCGATGACGGAGGTCTGGTGTGCTTGTCGCATCTGTATGCAATGATAGAAAAGTGTTAGAATAAAGTCAAATACCTATATTTCTTAATAAAAAAGAAAAAGGCGGGAGGTTTTCACCTCCCGCCTCCTGCTCAACTGCGGTTTAGAACCGCCGTTGCCCGTTACTTAAACGAGACGGTCTGGATCACCCACTTGCGGGTGGCCGTCGTTCCGCTCACCGTTGCCGTCGCCGTCGAGGATCCGGTCCGGGCGAGAACCTTGTCCTGGGCGATGCCCGTTGTGGTGTTGAGGCGGCTGGCGAAACCGGTGCCTGCCGTCACGGTGGTGGCCGTGGTGGCGGCGCTGAACACCAGCTCATTGGCCGAAGTGGTGTTGCCGGGATTGCCCGTGGTGGCCGAGGCAGCCGTGCCCGTGGCACCGCCGAAGCGGTCCAGCGCGCTCACACCGGAGTATTCCAAGACACTGACTTCCGGAGTGGTTGCGGCACCGTTGAAGGTGACCGTGACGCGGTTGCCGGCGCCGCCGAGCGTTTTGCCGTAGTAGACGGCTTGGCTGATCCCGTTGCCCGTGGTGGTTCCTGCCAGGGTGTAGGTGTTGCCCAGGCTGTCCACGACGCTGCTGACCGCGCGGGTGACATCATGCCAGCCCACGACGACCACATTGAGGTCACCCAACGTCTGGGCAGCCAGAGCAGGGGTGGAAACCGTGGTCGCGGAGGCCACCGCCGCGGCGGAGGCGGATTGGACGTAGGCGATGACTACCGTGACAGCGGAGCTGAGCGTGTAGGGCGAAGCACCGCTCAGGCCGACTGCGCTGACCTGATAGGTGTAAGTGGTGCCCGACACCACGGTGGCATCATTGTAATTGGTAACCCCGGCTCCGGTGAGGGTGGTCAGTGTGACGAAGGCGCCGGCACCAGCGGAGCGCTGGATCACATACGACAGCACGTTGTTAGTGTTGCCGGTCCACGAGATGGCGATGTTGGCGGGGTTCATCCCAGTGAGGGTCGCCGTCACGCGGGTCGGCGCAGCCGGGATCGGCGGAGCCAAGGGCGTGGTAACGGTGGCGATGTTGGAGGGCAACGAGTCGCCGCCGGTGTTCGTGCCGAACACACGATAGGAGTAGGTCGTATTCTCCAACACACTGTTGGTGTCGGTATAAGCGACTGCGGCTGCGGCCAGATTGGCCAGAGGCGCGAATGCACCCGCACCCACGGCCCGTTCCAGGCGGTAACCCGTCTGGTTCAAGCCCGACAACCAGGTCAGGGCGACTTTGTTGAACACCGTCGAACTGGCCGTTAGAGCGGCAGGACCTGTTGGAGGCCAGGTCATGGAAGCAACCGTGGCGTAGGTGGAGAAGCCGAAGCCGTTGCCCGCTCGCACCCGGTAGCCATAAGGCAGGTTGAACGAGGTGTTGGTATCGGTGTAGTTCGTCACGCTCGCACCAGCCAGGGTGGCGATTGGGAGGTAAGGACCACCACCGCTATTGCGTTCCACATAGAAGGCAGTCGGTGTGGCGCCCAAGGGGGTGACTGGGTTGACCCAAGTCAGCGTCACGGCAACCGGGCTGAGCGAAGAGGCGCGCACCTTGAGCCCCGTGGGTGTGGGCGGGGCGGCATTCGGAGCGGTGGTCGTGGCCGTGGCCGGCAACGAGGCACCCCAGATGTTGGTGGCATAGACACGGTAGGTATAGGTGTTGCCACTGGTCACTGTGGTGTCGGCGTAGGCGGAGATGTTGGTGTTGAACCGGACGAGCACGGTGAAGGCACCAGCGCCCAGAGCCCGGTCAATCCGCAGGCCGGTGGCGTTGGTCGCCACATTCAGCCAGGAAAGGCTGATATCGGTGCTGCTTTCCGGACTGATCTGCAGGTTCCCGGGAGTCAACGGAACGGTGGGGGTAGTCACCGTGGCCGGGTTGGATGGGAGTGAATCGCCGCCGGAGTTGGTTGCGAAGACACGGTAGATGTAGGTGACGCCGCTGATCGCGGTCTTGTCGGAATAAGCCACGGTGTTGGAGGCGACGCTGGACACGAAGGCGAACGCGACCCCGTCGGTGGAACGCTCGACGCGGAATCCGCTCTTGCCGCTGCCATTGGCCGACCAGGCGAGGTTGACGTTGGTCACACTCGTGGCGGAGCCCAGCAGCCCGGTGGGGGCGGCCGGCGGGACCGTGAGGTTGGCCGCGTTGGAGTAGGGCGAGGTGCGACCGGTGTTCACGGACTGGACCCGGTAGTTGTAGGTGGTGTTGAAGGCCACGTTGGTATCCGTGTAATTGGAGGCTGTTGCGCCCAGAGTCGCGAGCGTCACCCAGTTGGTAGTGGTGCCGGGGGCCCGCTGAACCACCATGTTCTTAACCAGAGTGGTGCTGTTCACCCAATTAAGTTCGACATTAGCCTGAGCCGGGTAGAGAACGGACCGGACCGCGAGGGCCACGGGAACCGCGGCAATGGTGGGCACCAGCAACACCAGCTTGGCGGCTGAGACGGAATCCCCCGCCGTGTTGAAAGCCACGACACGGTAGAGGTTGGTCGAGGGGAACGGTGCCGTGGCGTCCACGAAGCTGGTCGTGTTGGCCGGCACGTTTGTCACCACCGCGTAGATGCCTGTCGATGCGCTGGCCCGCTCGATGCGGAAGCCGATTTCATTGGTCGGATTGCCCACGGTGCTCGCGGGTAAACCAGTCGTGTAGTTGTAGGGCGTGCCATCGGTCCAAGTCAGCAACGCGCTGGCGCTGGAAGCTCCGGTGATGACCGGGATGCCCGTGACCACCGGGGCGGGCGGCAGATAGGAATCCACCACCATGCTGATGGGGCGCATCATGTCGTTCTCTTCGTGGCCGAGCAGATGGCAATGCCAGATATAAGCCCAGTTGAAGTTGAACATCACGTTCGTGGTGGCCTCGGCCAATCCGTTGCCGGTCAACGGATCCCAGTTGGAGAATCCAATGGGAGAGCCGGGCGGCTGGGCCGGATTGAGGTAGCGCCAGCTGTTGGACACACCAAAGGGCGAGGGCACGGATACCGCGCGGGTCGCCACAATGATGTCTTGGAGCGGATACATGCGGACGGTTTCTTTCCATCCCAGTTCGTCGTCATCCGGGGGCACAACCTGGCCGTCCCAGCCGACGCGGTTGACGATCTGCACGTTGACCAAGTGGAAGTGCACGCAATGGGCGTCGACGCCGTTGTGGGTGATTTTCCAGATCTGGGTCTCGCCGTCGTTGAACAGTTCGGTGATGGGATCCACGTAGTTAAGCGGCACGGTGGTCTGGTTGCCGTTGTTGGTGAAGGGCACTTCGGTGCCCAGTGTGGCGTTCAAACGGCCGTTCTCGTCGAAGAGCTCCTGGATGCACTTGCTCTTGAATGGAATGGTGACCGGAGTGGTCGAGCCGTAGGGGATGAACGTAAGTGAACTGTCCTGAATGCGGGCATAGGTGTTGCCGGTGGAACCGCCCGGATAACCGACGGAACTATAGCCCTCTTCCGGAACGACCGGCATGGGCTGCGTGGAACCGAAGATGGCCGGCAGACCGGTGGCTGGATCAGCCAGAGCGGCCAGCATGTTCGCGTCATAGTCATCCGCCGGGGCGGTGGAATCCGCATTGGGCGTGGCCGCAGAGGCGGCCGCGACACGGAACTGCATCACGGTGCGGGTGTTCGGTCCCACGCCCGGATCGGTGTTGCCGGGACCGCCACCGCCGGTCTGGTCGCCGTCCTCGGCATAGGTGTCGTTGCGGGTGTCGGCAGCGGGGAGTGCGGCCGGAGCATCATTGTAGAGGATGATGGTTTTGCCGGCAAAGTGGGTGAAGTCCACCACGGTATCGGCGCGCTCGGCCGGGGCCAGCCAGAGACTGTGCTCCAGGACATTTAAAACGACGATGTTTTTCAAGTTCCGCTCAAAGCCCACGGGGGTATTACCGATCACCACGGGATTGGGCAGAACACCGCCTTCGTTTGCGATTTTGACAAAGGCAGGGCCGCGGGTGGAAGGATCGGGAATGCCGCCGGGGCGGCCGTCCAAGATTTCATAGAGACTGGTAAAGCCCATCCACGAAGCCGGGAACGAGATACCGATATTGGAATTGGCTTCCACCAGACCGACCTCGGTTTTGCCCGTATAGATCTGGGCCTCAGCCGTTGCCTGAACGCCGCCCGGTTTTTCGGGTGCTTCGATAGTGATGGTAGGCGCATTGGTATAGCCGCTGCCCGCCACGTTGATGGTAATATCAGTAACAGTGCCATTGGCATCCACATTGGCTGTGGCCCGGGCCCCGCGTCCGCCACCGCCGCTGATCCGGATAGAAGGCGGTAGGTTGGGATTGTAACCTGAGCCACCGGCTGTCACAACAATGTTGGAGATGATGGGGCTGGCCACATACATCTGAAGGTTCCAGTAACGGTCGTCGGACGCGTCAAGAAATTTAATACGATACTTGGCCGGCTGCACATCTATGTAAGGATAGGGCTGGCCGTTGACAACGGGGGTGTCATTGAAGGACTCGGGGCAATGGGACACTCGGGGAGGATAAGGAGTATTGACGATCCACGGGGGCCAGAACCAAGGGCCATAGTCCCAACGACCCAAGCCATTGGCGCCGCTGCCGTCGGGATTGTTAGGCCATTGGTTGGGCACATAAACGTGCGGCATCCAAAGGCTGCCCATGACCGGGGCCACACCGGTCATCCCGTCCACCACGTCAGTCAGCCAGAGCGGATCCTGCGTCTTCAACGTCGCCGTGTCCGGCACGAAGGTCTTGTCTTGAATCACCAGAGTGATCAAGTGGTCCAAGTCGTTGGTGGCATTAGGACCGGCCGCCAGCACGCCGGGAACCCCGGCCGCCGCCAGCCCCGTCTCTTCTTCCTGATCCACAATCAAATACGGAGCAGCCTCCCCGGCATACACGTTCGGTCCGGTCGCGCCATACGTATGGTCATGATACCAGAGGAGACGCCCGCTCTGCAGGTTCGGCCAGTAATAGGTCATCGAGCCGTCACCCGGATCGGGCATGTCGGGCACATTCAAGGCATCGGGCCCCTTGTGGTAAGAAGTCGTCTCACCGGCCGGAGCGATCCATTGGTGGGGCGTGCCGTCACTGATCCACGGGGGGAATCCGCCATGCAAATGGATGTTGGCGCGGTTTTGGGTGTATTGCTCATACACCGGCGCCCCGTTGGCATCCACCCCGATTTGGTTGGGGCCATCGCCCGCGCCGCCGATGGTGGTGTCGGTGGGCAGGAAGATGCGTCCGGCCGGGCCGGTGGGCAGCAGGTTGCTGAACTTGACGCGGACCGGAATGTTTTTGAAGGCAACAATCATCGGCCCCATGTAGTGGGGTTTGTCAGCGCCGTAAAGCAACTGACCAGACTTATTGGTGACGTTCATGGAGAGGCCATGCGCCTTGTCCAGCGGCACCGCGCCGGCATAAGTGGAGGGCACGATCTGCACATAGCCGCGCAGTTTGGTGCCGGCGGCCGGGAGATCTTGATGCATCCGCTCAAAATACTCGACCAGGCCGATTTCATAATACTGGCAGTTGGCGTAAGGCGAACCGTATGGCGTGTTGGGGATGGCCACCGGAATATATTGTCCCAGTCCATTGGTGCCGCTGGAGGTCAGGCCGGGGAGTTTATCCAAAAATTTCCGCAAGGGCGGACTGTATGCGTAGTTGCCCAGCGTGTAGTCCACGCCCGGGGTGAGGTTGATGGCGCCCGGAACCGATTGGTCCGGACCGAATCCTGCAATTGCCTGGCCCGTGGACCAGGTAACTGCCGCCGCGGAAAGCAAAGCCGTCATTGAGGCTTTCGCTCGCGAGAGGAGGTTGTTTTGTACCGTTGTGTTCATTGTGTGTTTTTTATTTTTACCCAAATTGTTGACCGACACTGTTTCAACACGAACAACTCTATCCACCGGAGTCATTTGGAATAGCTGCCAGTATTACTGAAAGCCGCCTCCGTAGTCTTCCCTCCCCTGAGGCCGAGGCCTTTAGACTCGAATCTGGCAACCCCGACCGAACCTCCCCTTTGCAGCCAGCGCGGGTAAAAACGCAGCAAGCGCCGTTGTCCAAGGAAAAGAAAAGAAAGCCAACCCGGATGGATCCGGGCTAAACCCGCTGAAAACGAAAACAGGGAACATGAAAAGCGGCGCAGTCTTCATCATAAACATATTTGCATCATGTATTTACAGATATAAAAAAGCCGGCGGGAGTCCGGATACAGCCCCCTTCACCCGTCACCCCGAGGCGGGTTGACCAGCCCTGCCGGAGCGGACGCAAAGGAACTGACGCCTGCGAAGGGGCAATTACGCTTGGAAAAACAGAACGCCGGGCAGGCCAAAACACCGGACAAGGCTTGTTCCGGGTGGGCACGGGGAACCCCCGGGGTCGGACGCCACGGGCCCGGGAAGAGGTTTGGAACGGGAAAAATAAACCGGCGGAAATTGGCGGGGGAATTTGACCGCGCCGGTTGGCTGTGCCTGCGGCAAACAATGGCCAATCGAGCCGCAACCCCCCCTGAAAACCGACCCCCATGCCGCCTGCCGGCAATACAGCTCGCGCCTAGGCCAAGATCCGGACTTGGGAGATCGATACCGCAGCACCGCCCTGCTCTTGGCATGGGGCCACCCCAAGAAAAAGGCCGGTCCCCTGGCGGGAACCGGCCTTGGTCTGATTGGAAGAGAGACGCGGATCAGCCCTGAAGGGCCTCGAACACCTTGCCCACCATTTTTTCGTTGGGAATGAGGGTTTTGCCGCCCTGCTGCCATTTGGCCGGGCATGCTTCGTTGGGATGTTTCAAGAGATGTGCGTTGGCCTCCATCTTGCGCAACAGTTCGTCGGCGTTGCGGCCCACATTGTAAAAATTGACCTCCGAAGACACGAGCTTGCCCGAGGGATTGATGATGAAGGTGCCGCGCAGGGCCAGACCGCTGGAGGGGTCGTAAACGCCGAACAGGCGGCTAACCGCACCCGTGGCATCCGCCCCCATCAGATATTTCACCTTGGCCAGAAGTTTTTCACTGTCGCGCCAGGCCAAGTGACTGAATTTGGTGTCGGTGGAGACAGAAATCACCTCGGCACCCAAGGCGCGCAGTGCTTCATGGCGTTCAGCCAAGTCGGCCAACTCAGTCGGGCAGACGAAGGTGAAATCGGCCGGATAGAACACCAGCACGGTCCACTGCTGCCTGGCCTTGATCTGGTCCAGCGAGATCTTGCCGAACTCCCGTTCGTTGGGATCATAGGTTTCCATTTCGAAATTCGGCACATCCATGCCGACCGACACCGTGGTTTCATGACACATAGTTTTGGTTCCAGTTGCGTTTGAGTTGTCCGTTTAAATCCGCTCCGCAAAACGGCCCGGGCACATTTGAAAAGCGCGGGGCTGGGATTGAGAGGTCGTCCCGACCGCTGGGACAAAGTATTTTAACCGACCGGCCCCGCGCCAGATTCTTTTTCACCATGCGCAGGCCCGCAACACTGGCTTGCGGCTGGCGGCCAATGGGATAATCCGGCTGCAAGCGGCGATCAGAAGACAAGCCGGGCCGGTTGAAAACGGATTTAAAACCGCTTGCGCCGGGCACCCCGCGACGGCTATGACATGGGGGATGATTTCCCAATGGACCAACCCAAGTGTGCCCGCTGTCCTGCTGCTGATCGCAGCGACCATCCCGGCCCAGGCCGGCACACCCGCGGTGCCCCTCTTCGAGAAAACCAAACTGGAGAGCCGCTTTCTGAGCGAGGGCGCCAGCCTAGGCGATTTCAATCACGACGGCAAAAAAGACATCGTCGCCGGCTGGCTGTGGTTTGAGGGGCCGGATTTCACCCGCCGTCATGAGTTCGCCGCCCCCCCGGCCAAACCCTACGATGGCGAGAAGAGCTACTCGGATTATTTCCTGACCTACGTCCACGATTTCAACGGCGACAAATGGGACGATATCCTCGTCTACTCCTGGCCGGGCAAAGAGGCGGCATGGTATGAAAACCCCAAAGGCACCGGCGGCCACTGGAAAAAACACAGTATCGCCGCCGAGGCCGACAACGAATCCCCTGCCTTGGGTGACATGAACGGCGATGGGAAGCCGGAGTTGATCTGCCACACCGGAGGACGATTTGGTTTCTTCGAGGCGGACTGGAAACATCCCGAGCAGCCGTGGAAGTTCATCGCCATTTCGCCGGAAAACAAAGCGGAAATCTTCCGCTACACCCACGGCTACGGTTTTGGCGACATCAACCGGGACGGCCGGGCTGACATTCTGGAAAAAAACGGCTGGTGGGAACAGCCCAAGGATTACCGGGCGGGGGCCAACTGGAAATTCCACAAGGTGCCCTTCGCGCCGGAAGGCTCAATGGGCGGCGCGCAAATGCTGGTCTACGACGTGAACGGCGACGGCTTGGCCGATGTGATCACCAGCTGGAATGCGCACGGGTGCGGCATTGCTTGGTACGAACAGGTGCGCAAGGCCGGTGAAATCTCCTTCAAAGAACATGTGCTGGTCGGCAGCAAGCCTGAGGACAATCCCTACGGCGTGACATTCAGCCAACCGCATTCCCTGGCGCTGGCCGACATGAATGGCGACGGCCTGATGGATTTCGTGACCGGCAAACGCTTCTGGGCCCACGGCCCGAACAACGATATCAACCCCGGCGCACCGGCCGTGCTCTACTGGTTCGAATTGAAACGCCACCATCACCAGGCCGAGTTCATCCCGCACCTGATCGACAGCGACTCGGGAGTCGGCACCCAGATCACCGTTGGCGACCTCAACGGGGATAAACGGCCGGATATCATCTCCTCCAATAAAAAGGGCCTGAGCATTTTCATCCAGAAACACTGAGCAGCCCGCCCCGGCGAAGCCTGGAAGCGCAGGGATCCGGCAAACAATGACGTTTTATTGCTGCAACCCGTTGCAAGAGACCGTTTAAAAAAACCCAAACGCCCCGCCAACAAAGGCCCGCAAGGGGGCTCCACCCTAGGCGACCAGAGGCTTGATCACCTCGCCGCTCACATCGGTCAGGCGATAGTCCCGCCCCTCAAAGCGATGGGGTGAGCTTGGTGTGGTCAATCCCCAGACAGTGGAGCATGGTGGCATGAAAATCATGAACGCTGACCGGGTTTTCCGTGATGTTATAGCCGAAGTCGTCGGTCGCGCCGTAGACCCCGGGCTTGGTCCCGCCCCCGGCCATCCAAAGCGAAAAACAGCGCGGATGATGGTCCCGCCCGAAATCGTCCTTCTTGATCTCACCCTGGGAATACGCCGTCCGGCCGAACTCGCCGCCCCAGATCACCAGCGTGTCGTCGAGCAGTCCGCGCTGCTTGAGATCCTTAATCAATGCGGCGCTGGCCTGATCGGTGTTCTTGGTTTGAGCCTTGATCCCGTTGGGCAGGCCGCCGTGATGATCCCAGTCACGATGGCAGAGCTGGATGAAACGCACGCCCCGCTCCGCCAAGCGCCGGGCCAGCAGACAGTTGTTGGCATAGGAGGCTTTGCCGGGTTGGGCGCCATACATTTCCAGGGTTTCCTTGGATTCCTTGGAAAGATCCACCAATTCCGGCACGCTGGTTTGCATACGGAAGGCCAGTTCGTAGTTGTCAATATGCGTCGCGATGGCCGGATCGCCCAGCGCCCCGAGTTGCTTGCGATTCAATTCCTGCATCGCATCAATCAGCTGGCGCCGCACCCTGCTGCTCACTCCAGGTGGGTTGGACACATAGACGACCGGATCGCCTTGGTTGCGAAACTGGACGCCTTGATAGTTGGCGGAGAGGAACCCGTTTCCCCAGTAATGCCCCTGCAATGCCTGACCGCCGCCGCCGCTGGTCAGAACCACGAAGGCCGGCAAGTCGGAGTTCTCGCTGCCCAGCCCATAAGCCAGCCACGCCCCCATGGTCGGACGCCCCGGTTGCTGGTTGCCCGTGCCCATGAACGTCACCGCCGGATCGTGGTTGATCGGTTCGGTAAACATGGACCGGATGAGGGTGATATCGTCGGCGATGCCGCCGATGTGGGGGAGCATGCTGCTCAGTTCGACCCCGGATTTTCCGCAGCGTTTAAACTCGAAAGGGGACCCCACGCAACGCAACACCGCCTGGCCGGCGGTCATGCCCGTGATCCGCTGCCCCTTGCGAATGCTCGGCGGCAGCTCTTCTCCGGTCATTTGCTTGAGCTTGGGTTTGAAATCGAACAGATCCAAATGCGAGGGGGCACCGGATTGGAAGAGGTAGATGACCCGTTTGGCTTTGGCCGGATGATGCAACGTCTTGAGCGCGCCATTGGTTGACAACG
>CAIQOK010000144.1 GCA_903873415.1 uncultured Verrucomicrobiota bacterium
ATCCGGCGTATGCCTTCGTGAATTCGTGCCCGATCCATGCAAACCCCCGTTCAGGGGGGCAGATAGGACCGGACACTTCACGAGCTACGAAAACCGGACAGATCACGAGCTTGCCACACGGAATTGCAGGGGGCTTGACGGGCGGCCACCGCAGGGTTAGACTAACCCCAGCTGGGTAATTACAATTAAGGCGCCACTATCCGGCATTTTGATTTGGAGTCATAAGAATGAAACTCGAAAAAAACAATGGTTTGTCCATAAAAAAACAATTTTTCATTGCGTTGTTTGTTCTGGCTCCAATGTCGGTTGTGCTGGCGCAAGCGCCGCATGCCGCAGAAGACGGGACCTGGCGGGGCACGTATAACTGTTCGCAAGGTGCACCACCGTTCACGACTCTGAAGCCATTCTCGTTTCCGATGACCTTCGTGGTGGCGAACCGGACCGCGACCAACCGGACTGACAATGCCGATTTGCGTGAGCAGATGGTGTTGCGTTTCGACGGGCGGGGATCTTCCAGGGTCGAGGTGGATGGCGAGCGTAAGACGAATGCGCACGGAACCTGGTCGATCAAAGCGACCGGCGCTGTGATCGACGGCCGATTGAAGGCTACGGGGCCGATGTTCCGGGCCGATGGTACGACGCTGGTGCGGGCGGCGTGTAGTTTTGACCTGACTCGTTTGGGGGGCAACGGCGGGAACGCACCGGCCCAGGTTGCGCCGGCGCCGGTGGCCAATGCACCGGAGCGGACACCGCCCGGCCCGACACCGCAGGCCGCCGCGAAACCACTACCATCTGTGACGGAAAGACCAACGGCTGGGGGCACAAAAGCGCCGGATGTATCAAATACCACGACGGCAGATACGGCGAATGCCCCTGTTCCGCCACTGCCGCCCGTCGCGACCCTGGCACCCATCGTTCCGGCTCCGGTCGTGGCCACACCGCCGCCGCCGCCGGTCGCGCCAGCCGCCAATATGTCCAAGGTGACGACGGCACCGCCGGCGAACTCCACGCCCACGGATACGGCGACTCTCCCCGTTTCGTCGCAACCGGCCGTCGCTACGCCGGCACCCGCTGTTGCGCCTCCCGTCGGGGCCACGCCGCCAGTAGCAGCCCCCGTGGCGCAGCCGCTATCCGAACTCCCAGCCAAGGCGACGACGGCACCGCCCCCACACTCCGCGCCCACGAATACTGTGACTGCACCCGCTGCGTCGCAACCGCCCGTCGCCACCCTGGCACCCATCGTTCCCGCACCGGTCGCGGACGCACCGCCGGCGGTGCAGCCATCAACTTCACCCGCGGCAAATGCGGCCCCAGGAAAACCTGCGCCATCCACGAACGTGCCACCGGCTCCGTCGAACCCACCGGCGCCTGCGGCGGCGGTGCCCGATCGCGCCAAAGCCATCAAGGACGGGATCGATTTCCTGATCGCACAGGACATCGCCCGCGCCGGGCGACAGGCCGATGGGCAAGAGGTGGCGCAGGCTACCAAAGTCAGCCTGTCAGTGATGGACGGCCTGGGATCGTTGGGCGTGTCGATGTTTCTTGATACGCGCTCTCCGCTGTTTAAGCGTGATCTGGCCGGCAATGGGACGCTGGGCGATGGTAGCACGCCAACAAACATTCTGCTCATGGATGCTACCACACGTATCCCGGGGCATAAGCTGTCGGCCCTGGCGGCCCTTTCGTTGGAACAGGCCACGACGGCTTCAGCGGCAAGACCCGATATGAATGGCTATCTGCTGCTTTTAGGGGAAGCGCTTGGGCGTGCATTGGCCAGCAAAGGAATCCAAGCGGCCCCGACGGCGCAAGATCCCAAGCCGAAGTTCTCGTTTACCTTCGCGCCCTTGGACTGGGCGAAGAACCGTGGCGAGCCGATTGAGTTGATCGGGGCGGGGCGGCAATTCCCCCTCATCATCGTCTATAACGCGCAGATTGATCCGGTCCAGGGCAACGAAGTCGTCTTATACGAGCAATCCGATAGGCGCTACGAAGTCGCGAAAAGTCATGACGCCTACATGCAGATGGTGCAGCAAGTGCAAGCTCGGCTGAACGATGCTGGTCTGCTGCGACTGGCCACGCTGTCTCCCGCAGACCTCGCCGCAGCGCGGGCGGAGAAATTGGCAGCAGCGCGCGTCGCGAATGATCGCGCGATGCAGGAGATGCACGACCGTATGGAGCGTATCAATGCCGCGGCCAAGAAGCATACCGAACTCGTCGGCAGCTTGCGGATTTATCACAAGGGCAAGCCGATCGCGGGAAAGCCGGAGAACGGATTATGCACTGTGAAAGCTGAGGACGGCATGATGCTGCGCGGATTGGCGGCGGCACCGGCTTTTCTGGAGTTCGCGAAAGTGCCGGCCAAGAGCCGTTTTAGTCTTGTTGCGGACACTCCTGACGAGCTGTTCGCGGCCGTGACCGCCGATAAATGTTACATTGTCGTGGATTATGCGGAGAACCTACAGAAATACATGGCCGCGCTCGGCCGGGACGGCATCTCCGCCTATAATGTTGGCCCAACGGCTGACCGGGGCGAGGCGCAGGAGCCGTTTGCGGTTTCGGTGGGTTACGAGAATTGGCGTGACTACCAGTTTGCCGATGCCATTCCCGGTGACGCCACCCCGGGTAAGGTGCGTGAACTGAAATCCTATAAAGTCATGGATGAGGCAGGGTTTAAGGCCGTGGTTGCACGGATGCGCACCGAGGCATATGGCGACACCGACGCGCCGGACGTTGACGATGTGCTCACCTATCTTGCCGACGACGCGGAAGGCCATAAAAACGGCCAGTCCGCCAAAGCCTATCGCCAGGCGGAAAATGCGCGACGCGCGGCCGAGCAGCGGGCGCGCGAGCAGGCGGCTTCTGTGCAGGCGGCGGAGAAGGCCAAGGCGTTTCCGTATATCGCGATCTTCACCTGCGGCATGGGCAACGGCCATATCAACATCCTCGCCTGCTTTGCCAGCCAGGGATCATCTCGGGTGGATACCGAGCTTAAGCTCACAAACGGGGACGAGAGCGAGATGTTCAAGGCCTACACGCTCAGCCGCGCCGGCAAGGAGCAGCGGGACGGATTTTATATCGATTTGCGAGAGCATTTCTCGATCCTGGCGCAGAATTCGCACGACAGCCTGATCCTGGGCCTGAAGGTCGTTGATCGGGTGAGCGGCAAGGTGCTCTATCAGAATCAGGCCGCGCGGTTCGGCGTGTTGAGGATTGCGAATTAGGTATGTTTCTGGCGTGCTTCAGCTTTATCCAGGGGTGGTACAACCCGGTGCGGCTGCATTTCGTACTCGGATATCGGTCGCCAATGGCCTGCGAAGCCGACATGCAGAAACTGCTCAACGATGCCTATACCGGTTCTCGTGAAGCATGGAAGAGTCATGCTTCACGAGAACCGGTATGACTGCCTAATTCATTTGGTAATCCCCCCTGAAATCCAGGGACGTCAGAGGTAGAATTTTCTCGATATGGAGGAAGTTCCGAATGAAGAAATCCCGTTTCACTGACAGCCAGATCATGGCGGTGCTCAAGCGCAGCGATGGGGGTGAGGGTGTTCCCGAGCTCTGCCGTGAGATCGGCATCAGCACGGCGACATTCTACAAGTGGCGTTCCAAATTCGGTGGCATGGACGTGTCTCTGATGGCTCGGATGAAAGAGCTGGAGGATGAGAATCGGCGGCTGAAGAAGATGTATATGGACGAGAAGCTGAAGGCTGAGATTGTATCGGAGGCGTTGGCAAAAAAATAATGAGGCCATCTCGACGGCGGGAGATGGCCAAAGAAGCAGTAGCCGACAAGAAAGTGCCGATCAGCCTGGCCTGCGCGGCGTTTGGTATCAGCGAGAGTTGCTATCGGTATGCATCAAAGCTCGGTGGCGAGAGCGATGAGATTGCAGACTGGTTGATCCGACTGACGGACAATCACCGCAATTGGGGCTTTGGCCTGTGTTTCCTGTATCTGCGCAACGTGAAGGGGCATGGCTGGAATCACAAACGAGTCTACCGGATCTACCGGGCGCTTGAGTTGAACATGCGTATCCGGCCCAAGAAGCGAATGGTCCGTGAGAAGCCGGAGGCCTTGGCAGTGCCGGGGACTTTGAACGAGGCATGGTCGATGGACTTCATGCACGACCAGTTGTGCGATGGGCGGAGTGTGCGCTTGTTCAACGTCATCGACGATTTCAACCGTGAGGCTTTGGCCATTGACGTGGACTTCTCATTGCCAGCGCTGCGGGTGATCCGCAGCCTTGACCAGGTCATTGAGTGGCGTGGCAAGCCTGCAGCGATCCGATGCGACAACGGCCCAGAATACATCAGCGGCGCGCTGCTGGAATGGGCTGAGAAACGGGGCATCAGGATCGACTTCATCCAGCCCGGCAAGC
>CAIQOK010000145.1 GCA_903873415.1 uncultured Verrucomicrobiota bacterium
CGTGAGCACTGCCGAGGTGAAAAACCTCACACCGCAAGCCTGGGTCAGGTAGCGGGCCAAGACATCCGAACCTTCTTGATCAGGAAATCTGCGCACCCTGAGGCATGGATCCGCCGGTCGGATACGCTGGTTTTGACCGCCCGCTGACACACCATGAAGAGGATGAAGGCGGAAAAAGACTTCCCTTAAGGAGGCTCGCAGGCTGTTGAAAACACGATTTATCAGGCGAAGAACCATGACAAAACACAAATGATTTTGAGGTTTTTCCAACAGTCTCCAAAACCACCACAGGGCCAAACCACTCGATCAATTCCAGAATTCCGAACACATACCAATCGGAAAATGTGTTGGGTTTTGACCCCGCTCCAATTACACCAACGCTTGATCTTGCTTTTGGTTCCAAGTCCTGTGGGCTAAGGGAGGCGGATCACCCGGTAAAACCGCGTTGCACCCAACCCACCGGTCTGGGAGCCGTCATCCAGAACCGAAAACTGTCCATTAGTGGAGGTCATTGGTCCGCCGAAGGCAGTCCATGCGGATGAATTCAGCAGCGGGGTCCACTGCAACTGGTAGGCGGGGCCGGCAGAACCAGTGAACTGAATCAGCACGCCAAAGGGGGAGAGAGTAAGCGAGGAAATGACTGGGGCAGCAGACAAAAGATTGATGAATGTGCCATCCCGGACGCGGAAAAAATTGTTAACAGAAGGCAACGGCACGCACCAAGTGGTTAGGTTACTGTCCGCAGTGAGTGTCGGCGAGACGTCCACCCAGTTTGTGGAGGGCAGAGATACAATGCCCTCCACCACATAGTGCGCTCCAACCAGCGATCCCCAGCTCAGGCAAAAGCTGTTACTCGACAAACCGCTGGAACTCAGCACGATGGGTAGACCGCTGAGCGGCCAGTCGGTGGCTTTGATGGCATAGTCAACAGGACCACCCGAGACATTAACCGCAGCAAGATACCAGTCTCCAGAGGTGAGGGGGATGGGCACCGAATTAGTGAGGATGACTATAAGATCGTCATTAGTACCGCCAATAGCGCTGAGGTAATCAAAGTTTAAAAGGTCAGGCAATGGCAAGCCGCGCCGCGCCACCAGGGTGATGGAAGCGGTGGGATGGTTGATTTCAAACTGCACGCGGGCTGCATTCGTGGGGACAAAGTAATGGTAGTAGTCGGTGTTGGTGGGGGTCGGGGAATTGCGCGTGTTGTAAGCAATCCCATTAGTCAGAGTAACCACGATGGTTTCGTTGGTGACCTCGGTTACCAGGACTGTATAGGTGATGAGGTTGGTGGTGTTGTTGGGGACCCCAAGATACCAAGAAGAGTTGAGACTGGGCATCGAGCTGTTGGTTCTGAGCCTGACTAGCTCGGTGTTCATTCCGGGCTGCCTGCTCAGTGCTAAGAAGGGCGGCGCAAGAGGAAGTTCATTGGTCTGCACTGTTAGGTCCACATCTCCGGTAAGACCAGTCAGCTCGAAATGAACCCCTGGGCAGGAATTGGTCAAATTATAGCGAAAAAAGTTGGTGAGTGCCGCACCTGGACCGGCAGTGAAAACCAAAGGCACTCCGTTGGTCAGGTCGATGATAACAGGTGCCGGTGGCAGGAGTTCCTTGGCTAGGATGGTGAAATCCACCGGGCTGGCGTCGCGCTTGAAGACGCCCAGATACCAGAGCCCGGCTGAAAGCGCTACCGGCGAGGAGTTGGTCAGAACATAAACATCCTCCCCTGCCGTCCCGGAATTGAAGCTGCCATAGTCCGCACTCAACAGAGTGGGCAAGGGCGGATTTCGGCTGATTACGAGATCCGCGTTACCGCTCAGATTAAGAAGCTGGAAGGTGGCGGCAACGGCATTGGATGCGACATCAAAGGTGAAATAGCGCACTTGGTCGTTGTTTTGCAGGGTGCTGCTGAAGGGTTGCTCATTGGTCAGGGCGCTCAGACCATAATCAACCCGCAACACCACGGAAGCGGCACTGGCGGCACCGCACGGATTCTGAACGCCCAGATAATAGCGCTGTCCGGGCACCAAGACGGGACGAGTTGCGGCGCTCAATGATGCGCTGCCTCCTACGACATTGGAGAGCATCTGGAAATCCAAGGAATTTGTCCCGGTGGGCGGGGTGGATTGATTAAACCAAAGGTTCACCGGCTGGGTGGAACTGACCAGCAGGTTGGTGACAGATGTCGCCCAAGCCGGCACGTCCACAGTATAGTAAGCGATCTGACAGGGCGGAACGGTGTTAGTTGCCGCCTGGAAAGGATTGAGGGCCAACGGCCGGGTGGCGGTATTCTGGAAGATGAATTGCATCTGCCAATCCACAATTTGCGACGCGTAGTTGGTGGCCCCCACCCGACTGTCCCGCAGCTCCAATGTCCATTGGCCGGCGGCGCTTTGCCCCACCAGATCCTGCAAGGATTGCTCAGGCAGATAGTAAAGATTCGCCTGACCAATCCCGTTGAGGGTGACGGAATCGAAGAGCATTCCGGGCTGCAAACCGGTGAGTTGCAACAGTGCCGTGTTGGTGGCGGCGGTGAAAGTGAAGACCTGATAATTCCAACTCGGGCTGTCGCCAAAAAGGATGTTCGTGACGCCGTTGACAACCACCTGAGCCTCGGCCAAGGCGAGCGGCGGGACCGCACCGGCATCAAACTTACCCGTATCGCGGTTGGTCGAGTAAGCTGAGACTTGGTAGATCGCCCCAATTTCCGACGGTGAAAGCGCCCGCTGATAAACGCTCATCTCGTCCAAGCCACCGGTGAAACTTGAATAGGGTTCCAAGGACTGGCCGGAAATGTTTTTGCCGAGCAGGACGTCCCCGGCGGTTTGGGGGATAAAAGCGGTAGGAAAATAGGTGGTTGCGACATTAGTCCCGCCGTAAAACAAGCCGGCTTGACCGCTAGCCGCATTGTAAGTCAGCGCCACATGCTGCCAGCCGTTAGTGGCTTGAACCAGACCTGAGGCCGAAGCGATGCGATGCGAAACACCGCTGACATCCATTAAATCCGCATAGAGACAGCCCTTACCGGTGCCGGTGTCATTGGTGATAGAAACCCAGAACTGCACCCCGTTGGTGGCCAGTTGGGCGACCTCGACCACGCCATGAATCGCGGTGGGCGGAGTCGAGCAGCTGGAACCGTCCGCATCCCGAAGCATCCACGCGCCGGGCTGGGCATTGGTGGGGTTGTTGATGGCGACATAGAAACTTCGACCGCTGCAATTGGTGGGCTGCAGAGAGGTCGTATCCCAGTTTGTGTAGGGAAGGTTGGTTTGACCGCCCGACCAGGCAAGGGTGTTGCTGACGCCCAGCGAGTTCAACCCGATCCACAGGGTTCGATTGGTCCCGGCATAACTGGAGAAGGCATTAGTAATCCAAGCTTCATCATTGGTGGAGTTGACAGTAGCCAGATGTCCGCCCAAAGCAACTGCCCAAGCCTCAGAAGCGGTCCAGGAATTTGTTCCCAGCAGGTAATAATAATGGCCGTTACCCGGGTTATAGACAGGGCCCGCCACCCGCACGACCTGAGGAGGCACCGGTGCCAACCACTCCAACACAGGCCTAGGCGTATTGACGTCCGCCGGATTGATCCAACCCTCAACCGTCAGTCCAGCCCCCTGCCCCACATCGAGGGACTGAGACTGGGATACCTGGACATAGCCGTTGGTTCCATCTAGTTGGAGGGTCTGACCAACCTGTCCGGGTGTGTAAGAAAGGGCAGATCCGCCAATAGCGCTGCCGTTGTTACCCAAGCCCTCCGCGTTGGAGCTGTCGGCGGCATTCCCCTCACCCCGCCACCAACCGACAATTCCAGGACCACGGTACCAGAGAGAGAGCGAGTATTTCACACCGGGCACAGTCTGGAGTGTGCGTGAGATGGACCCATAGGCCAGAGCCAGATAATTGCTGCCGGACTGCGCGGTGGCAGAGTCGCTGACCACACTCACCTGGTTGGAGAGTCCGTTGACGAGATTGGTCATGCCGGCCAGCGCATTGGTGGAGAAAACCCAACCCCCGTTGGCATCAGGCAGATTGGTGACTGCAGAGTAGTCTCCGGTAGGCGACGACTCGAAATCGCTCACGCTATAATTTGTCCTGAAAGAAACACGGTCGTAGGGAGGCACGGCGAATTTGATCGGCATGCCGGCCAATACGGTATCCTCCGTGAAGGTCAGATAGGCGTAATTGTCACTGACCACCGCCGGGGTGTATACCCAGCGCGTCCGCTGCGGATTGTTGCCCTGATTCATCACGATGACCAAGTTGGTCGCCGTCCCCGGGCCGTAGGGGATGGAGAACTGGCCGGCGTTGGAACGATAGCCAGAGCTGAAAATAGGCCGTCCCTCGTAATAAACGTCCATCTGGTCCGGCACGACAAAGAAGTTATAATCCACCAGAAGGATGCCTGAAGTGGGCACCGGTCCGATGGTATTGGTGTTGACATTGGCACCGCCGGCACTCGTCTGGCCAAAGAAGTTGGTCACGGTGTTGAGATGCCCCATGTTCGTTGCGCTCAACCCGCCACGGTCCTCCATCAGCACAAACCGCTCGCCGCCCGGACTAATCAGGGTCAGGGCCAGATCGGAATTCCGGGGACTATTGAGCACCACGCCCACCGCGGCGGAGACGATAGTGTCCTTGCTGCTGATTTGGATAGAGCTGCTGCTGACCGCGTCGTCGAGAATGGGCGTGGATCCGGCCGAGTTAAAAAGGATTGGTGTAATTCCGGTGAGCCCAAGCTGCAGGTTCATCTGCAGCTCAATGGTTTGGGAGACGGGGTTGGGATTGAGGACCGCGATGTAGTAACGACCGGGCTGCAAAGGCGGCAGGTCGGTCTGACTAATCGAAAGGCATCCCCCCGGCGGATTGATGGTCAGGGTGTAGTCGTAGGCCGACTGGGTAGGCAGGGCCGCATAGCGGACATACAACTGGAGAGGAGCGGGAGCGGCGGATTGGTTATAGACGCAGATGGTCAGGTTGGTGGCATCCGTCGGGACATCCACATAATCATACACGAAGCTGTTGGGCTGGATATCAAGGATGACGCCGTTGTTGGTGTTCATCTGCGGCTCCAGTTTGAAATAGACGCTTTGCACCCGGCCCGTATGGGTCAAGGCGTTGTCCTGTTCGGTCAGGAGCCACAAGCCCGCCCCTTCCTCACCGGTAAAATTATTCAGCCCACCCGGTCCATCGGTATGCTGCGCCCCGGCGCCAACCCCCAACTCCCCGGAATCCTCATAAATGCGGATCTGATTATAAGCGCTGCTGCCAAAGGTATGATTGTTGAGGACGCTTGATTTTCGATTATGACTGAGCACCCCGAGGAGATCCCCGAAATTCTCATGCCTCAATTCATTGGTCACCACCAGATGACGAACCTTGATCTGACCCGGAGCAATGGCCAGGATCCGGGCCGACCCTGGAAGGGCCGGACTGCCGTCAGGAATCCCAGCCGGGGCATTGATGCCGCGTATGTACCAATTGCCCTTGCTATCCTTGGAGCCGAAGGGGAACTGGCTGAACACCCCGAAAAAGCCGAACTCGGCACCCAACTGGTCCTGAGATTGAACGCCGATGTAATAAACCGCACCGGGAACGGCATTGCTCAAGACGACCACTTCCGTGCCGCCCCGGCCGACTGATTTGAGCGCGTTTGCCACCACATTCGTATCCAGACTGAGCAAACCGGAATCAGTCGAGACGAACATATCCAAGTCGGCCTCGGGCCGGGTGGCATAGGCGGTGTTGTCGGTATTGGTCGCCCCCATGCGCGGCATGGACAACTCGGGCGGGATGAAGGTGGCGAAGGCGGCGTTGGTAAAGGAGGTGGTGTTGGTGAAGATGAAGAAATGCCACTGGTTGGTCTGCCCCAGCGTGATCAACTCCGTATTGGTCGTGTAAGCCACCGAGGCCGTGCCGATGAGCGGCGAACTGGCCCCCACATGCTGCCCCAGGAGCAACTCCCCGGAAATGTCGGGGTTGTCCAAGGAACTGAACTGGTTGGTCATCACAGTCACGTTGGTCGTCAAACTCGAAACCACCCCCTGCGCCTGATCCTCCGTCGACAGCGAGAGGGGGGTGTTGGTCCCGGCATAGCCGCTGGAAATCACCAGCGCATAGTCCTGAACAATGTTGTTCGTCTGCGCCGTGACGGCATTGACATTGATGGCGCGCGCAATGACGGACACGGAATAATTCGTCCCGAGAGTCGGAGAGAGATAGATATTCTCGACATTATTGATGGAATCCAGATTGGGCGCATTGTTCGTTTCCCAAGGAAAATTGAAGTTGGACCCGACCGGGATGTCGTTGCCGAAATAAACCAAGGGATTGGCGGGATCATCGAGATTGGTAACCACCAGGTCCAAATCATTGACCAACTTGACGCCGGCGGCGGGGTTGCCGGGCGGATCGGTCCAGACCAGAGTGAGCCGGAGGGGCTGGTTGTTGGCGGCGGGATCGAGATGGATGTGGTAGGTGTGGCTCTGACCGGTGGCCAGCGCGTTGGTGGGACTCTGGTCAAACCACAGGACCGGCGAAGGGCCGGAGGAAAGCGCGTGTGCCAGGGATACAGGAGTGGCATTGCTGGTCTGCAGAGGCAGCGAATTGGTCAGGTTCACCAGCCCCCAGCCCTGATAATTGATCGTGTTGCGCACCTGAAAATCGTAAATGGTGTTCACCGAGCGGGCGCCATTGATCAGGATACCCTTGAGCAGTGCGGGACTGGGCACGGAGTGCAACTGGTTGGTGTAGAAATCTTGGATCAAAGCCAGCACACCCGAAACGGCCGGGGCCGCCATGCTCGTGCCCGATTCGTAGCGATACCAATTGGCGCCGTTGGTCCCCAGCCCATCATCCAGGGAATGCATCACATCAAAGTAATTCCCGTTGTCGTTGGTGGTGAACAACTCGGTCTGGATGTTATAACTCACCGGCAAATTTGTCGGGTTCCCAACGGCATAAAACCAGGTCGTGCCAACCGGAGTGAGCGGCAGATCCGGCGGCAGAGTGACAACCCCGGTCCGCTTCACGTCATAGGCGCTGGCTGTCGGAACATCGATCTGGCGGACATAGACGGGCAGATCCACCTGCGGGGTGATCGGCGTGACGATGATGACCAGTTTGACCGCGTTGTCCGGGACGAAGACGCTGTAAACATTCAGCGCGTTGGTGTCCACCGACTCATTGTGAAAGGCGTTGACGGTGCTGTTTGTGACGTTGAAATAGGCGTTGGTATCCCATTGCTGGGAGCGGGTGGAGAGGACAAAAACACCGGGAGCGACAACGTCGGGTTTGAAGCGGCCCGTGTCGCCCTCAACACCGATGCCGACGTTGCCGCGCGCCGAGAAGGAGGCCACCTGGTTGCTCGAGTCGGTCTGCCCCAGCCACGGCTGGTTGGTCCGGCCCAGAATTGTGACGCTGTTGGTAATGAAGCGGGCCAGTTCGACCGCCCCGACGGTGATGCTGTTCTTGGAAGTGCCGGGGGACTGCACTGTTTCCGGGCTGCCGCCCAGGCCGTTGTCGGCGCCGCCACCGCCGTTGCCGGCGGAGAAAACAAAGAGCACCGGCTGTGACCCGGACACTTCAGGCAGCGCATCGCGGACCGCCGCATCAAAACTAGCCGAGGCGATGTCATATCCCGCATCGGCGTAGGCCCAGCTGTTGTTGGAGATCAGTGCATTGGTGCGTGCGGCCGCCTCCTGCATCTCGAAATCGGTATAGCCCGAATCGATGGGGAGCACAAAGAGCTTTGCCAGCGGCGCTTCGCCGCGGAACTGGCCGTTTGTCCCGGGCATGATCGAACCGGCCGCATTGAACACCGTCTTGGACTGGCTACCGTCCCCGGCAATAATTCCAGCCACATGGGTTCCATGCCCCACCTTGTCGGCCAGGGCATTCGTGGTCAAACTCGTCACCCGGTTGAGAAAATCGGGATGGGTGGCGTCGATCCCGGTGTCATTCACATTGACCAGCACATTGGAGCCGGACAATCCGAGGTAGTTGTTAGTGGCCTGAGTATCGGCGGCGGTGTGGAGCCGGGCCCGGGTCAGGTCGTTGGCTGGAATTCTGGCCAGATGGGATTCCACGCGGAGAACTGCGGAAATACGCGCCACCGCCGCGACATCGCGGGCGCTCTGCACCACCAGCGTCCTGCCGAAAGGCGAGGGAGATTCCGAGACAACCCGGGCGCCAATCTGGGCCAAGGCGGTGCGCGCCGCCCCGACCGCATCGGCGAAAACCAGGACGTTCAAATGATCGCTCGAGGGTTTGCCTCCCAAAAACTGGTTGAGCAGGGTGGTATCCAGTTTGTAATAAGGTTCAAAGGGCAAAACGCTCCGAGTGCCGCCTGAGGCGGTGAGTTGCTGCACACCTTCGGCGGACATGCGCACCAGAAGTGCATTGTTGGGGATATAGGAAACGATGCTGGCACCGGCAGCAGCCAGCCGGGCACGAAAGGCGCTGGTGATCGGGCCGCGTGATTGAACAATATAACTGCCCGGGTCGGCGGATCCTTTCAGGGCGGGAGGAATAACCCAGCTAACGGGTAACGAAGAGTCAATCAAGGCGTTTTCCAGCAAAATCGCCTCGGGATTGTGGATGAGCTCGCCCACGGTTTGAGGGGTGTTGTGCAGCCGGTATTGAAGCCGTTCGGCGCGCGCCGACGCCGCCGTGCCAACGGTCCGATTCGTCACCCCAGGCAGGCTGGTCAGGAGGAAAGGGGCGGTGCGGGCGGAGAGTGGTTTACCGGCGGGAGCTGGAGAAGGCGCGGGGGTGGCGACTTTGGGGGCCATTTTCCGGGCCTGCCATTGATCTCCCATCCGCCAAAAACAAACGGCGCCCACAAAGCACGCCACGCTCACGAGGAGCCAGATTAAAGGTCGCGAAGGTCTCATAAATTATAATAGTTTGACCGCAGAGCATCAGGACCCGGCCGGTTTCCACGGTTCCCCTAGTAGCACAACATCAAAGCGATGACAGCCGCCGAGGGCCTGACTTTTTCCAACAGACAAATTCACACGCTCAATCCGGCGGCAGCGGGTTGAACTGCTCCAACACCAGCCGGGGAGGATAGTAATTCCCGAAAGGATCCGGACTGGCTTGGGTATATCTGACATCAGGCGACCCCTCCATCCTTACCACGGCGCGCAACGCCGCCTCTGCTGTGACCTGGTAATTGGTGCACAGGCCGGCAAACGGCCCACTGGCGACGATCGAGCGCTCAGCCGGATGCAAGGTCTGGCCGTAGGCATAGACCACAAAGCGCGGCGAGTGGCTCAGAGACAGCAGCGAGAGGATCTGCTGAGGCAACCGCTCGATCACCTCATCGCTCAAACCGCCGGCACCGGGTGTCCCTAGGCTGCTGGTGTTGATGAACGGGGACAGGTCGGTCAGTTGCGGCGTGGCGAGGATATCGCCCAGATTATGAAAGGCTTGGTTGGCAAACACCGGACCGAGGGTCCCATTGGTGTTGCCAAGCGTGGTGACGATGCCCCGGACAATCTGCGCCACCGGCGGCAGATTGGATGCGGCGTTGTCATAAATTCCGGCCGGGTTAACCACCATCGGGTAGAGAGTCGAACTGGAAGAATCGTTGGTCAGGACAATGACCCCGCTGAGCACAGCAGACCAAGCGGCCAGATTGGTCTGGTTGACGGACAACTGGCCGCGGGTGGCATTGGGGGCGGAGGCTGTGGTGAAGACGTCGAAGAGATGGCGGTCGGTGACCGGAGCCATGTTGCGGGCAATGGTGGCATTTCCGCTACCACACCAGTCCTGCCAGTTTTTGAATGTGGCCGCCTTGGCAATATCCTCCGCCTTCAAATAAACCGTCTGCCAAGGGGTGCCTCGATGCACCCGGCCCAGCCAGCCCACATTGGGAAATTTATGAGTCGGAAAATCCCAGTCATCCGATCGGCGGATCTGAGGATCCTTGATGGCGGTGTTGAAAGAAAGGTTGTCGGGATCCTTACCCGGCGCGCCGCCCCACGGGGCGTAGCGGTCGGTCAGCCTGAAGAACCCGGAGGTCAAGGCCGGCATGTTGGTGGGCCCGTTGGGCGGGACGACTTTCTGGATCTGGTTGCCACTGAGCGAATAATTCAAGTCGCTGGCCAGATAGTGGACCAGCGGATCGTTGGCCTGCCAGTTGATCAACTGCTCATACTTTGCCGTGGGCGTGAATGGGACTTGCACCGGACCGAGGTTGGTCACGTAACTGCCGTAAATGAAGTTCTGGAAGGCGCGGATTTGGTCGCTACGGGTGGGCTGGAGCGGATTGCTGTTTTGCGCCCATAGATCATCGCTGCTGGGCTGGTTTCCAAGGGATACCTCGAGCTGATCGACTACTCCCTGCGGGATCGAGCGGCCGGCACTCAGGAGGTAGCCGACCAGATTCGTGCTCCACAGTCCGGTCATCCCCAGGGCATTATTGGGCGTGGCCATCTCGGCGCTCAAATCCCGGTAAGTATTCAATCCGGCCAACTGCACATAGTCCACCACCCGACCGCCGGAAACACCCCCGTCAAAAACAATGCAACGGATGTTGTTGGTCACATCAAGCACCCAGCCCGGATTTGGAAAGGCATCCTGCGGGCAATAATTCCAGTCCGTAACGCTGTTGCCCGAGGGCTGAAACACCTGGGCTCCAACGCTGAAAGTATTGGAAAGCACCACGCAGTTCGTCAACAAAGGCACCACAAAGGATCCGGCTTTGGCAGGGCGGGCCGCACTCCCGGCGGGTGACAGGCCGGTTCCGGCCCATCCATTAGCCAGAAAATTGGTGAGCCCGTTGCCCAATTGCAAAGGACTGCCCAACCTGAAAGTGAACCCGGTTTTGAATCCAAGCGTATTGGTCAGGGTGCCTTGGGTGACCCCTTCGGCGCGGACCGAGACGGGGCGCGGATAACTGTTGCTATAAGAATTCCATACCTCCACAGCCACGCTGTTGGACACATCCAGAATAACCATCTGCCGGGTATGATATTGGCTCCAAGCCGGCTTGGCTGCGGCTGATCCCTGCGGCCGGCTCACCTGGAGTTTGCGGGTGATCTGGGAAACACTTTGAACCGCCACGGCATTCAAGTTCGGAAATCCTTTCTTGGCCCCGATCACCCACGGCACTCCATAAAAATTGAGAGCCGTGGGCGTGGAAGAATTCACCCGTTGCCGATCCGCTGGGTTGTTCAGGTCCAGAGGCAAAGCCTGATAGGCCGTCGCAGGAGTTGTTTGCCTGTCATCCGGCCCGTTCACCAGTTCGAATCCGGCGATGACATAGTTGGTGGCGTTGACCAGTTTGAACATCGGCCGGTAGATGCAGGGGTAGAGGGTATTGGTGGTGGCCTCGAAGACATTGGCGGCAGCCTGGAAAATCCGGTGCACCGCCGGGGTGTAATAATTGACCGGATAAACCGGAATATAGCTGCTGCTCAGACCGGTAAAACCCTGCACCCGCAACATCCGGTCAGCGGCATTGGTAAAGAACTCCAGCGGCGACCAAGGAATCATGTTAGTCTCCATGCCGGCTACCACCACGCCGTTGATCACATTACGGTAGTTGATGTTCATCTTGTTCTCAAAGGGCGCGCTGCTCTCGACCCCCAACTGCGCCAGCATCCGGTAGAAAGTATACCGGTCATAGGAGGATCGCTGTTTGCCGGCCGAGGTGAGACGGTCGACGAATGTGAGGCCGCTCACCCCGATGGCCACCTTGGCCGGGTCGAAAAGTTCCTGGGCGCTGAAAAAATGATTGGTGTTATCCGATCCGGGCCAGGGAGCGGTCACATCCAGATCCGCCGGAAGCCGGGTGCTGGCCATCAGGGGACCGGCCGAATATTCGTTGATGCCATCGCGGACAAAGCCCGGCCAGCCCGGAGCGAGCGAGTTATAATTAGCCGCATACCGGTAGCGCAGGATCGAGAGGGCGTCGACGAAAGCCCAGCCCGAATTCGCCGTCAGATTCGTCAGGTAGCTATAGGCCTGCCGCTGGGAAGCATTGGGAGCATACCAGATGTTGGTGTTCAGATCGGTCAACAGAGCGGCCAGATTGATTTCCCAGGTTCCCACGCCCTCGTTGCGCATGAACCCGTCCCCGGAATAGACGGAAGTGACGGGCAGAGTTGGATTGAAATTCTTGGCGTAATTGTGAAGGTAATTCAGGTCGAGCGTCTTGCTGGACGGCACCACGAGGTAGGCGTAGCGGGAAACAAACTTGTTGTTCGCGGAATGCGGCCACTGCGGATGTTCCAGAACCCCAATCCACTCCGGATCGCCGATCACAAGATTTGTCGTCCCGGTATATCGGCCGCTGGAGTTGATGTCCGGCCAGTATCCATTGGGCTCGAACATGCCGTTGCGATTCAGGTCGAGATAAAACCGGAAATCGCTGGCCCCCGTCAGCTTGTTGGTGACGATGAAGACCGGGGGGCGGGGGTTGTAAAACAGGTTGGTGAGATTGATCAGAGAATCGTTGCCGGAGGCGGTGAAATTGACATTGGTATAACTCCCCACTCCGCTCACAAACCCGGCAGGGTTTATGTAATTTGTCGAAACCATCAGATTGAAGGCCTGATCGTTGGTAAAGGCCAGGATCGGCGCCATCAATTCCACCTTGGCGCGATCCAAGGCTGTGTCTGCGGCAAAATGGGACACCAACTGGTCCGTGGCGGTCGTCACCGAACCGCGCTCCCGGTTGCTGAGCACCAGAAAGGTCACCGCCATGAAGGTGATCACCGCGAGCATGATGAGAGTGATCACCAGCGCCACGCCGCTGGAGGAGGCCGCACGGAAAAGAACGGGGCCTTGGGCGGGAGGGACCCGGCGCGCCGTAAGGGCTTTAAACTTGGAACTTGGAACTTGGAATTTCATTGGTAGGCGGCCGGATCAACGTTGCGGATGCTCACACGCTGGCGGAAGATGTGGACGTGTCCGGCTTGGTTCTGGAGGAAACTTTCCTGCGCGGCCGGAACGGGAATGGACTTGTAACGCTCGTAAATCTGAGTCTCCAAGATGCCCAACTCGAACTCCACGGCCGCCGGCACCGCATTGTTCGTAAAGCTATAATCGGCTTCGGCCGGCAGCAAATAGGACCAGCTTGAGTTCGTGCTGATCCTGCCGCTCAGACCGGGATTGATCCAGTAGCCATTGGTGCCATAGGCCCGCATTTTGAAATCCACCACCCCGTTGAGGATGCGGCTGACATTGGGGGGATTTTGCATTTGGCGGACGGAATTAAATGCGGCAAAGAGACGGGCCGGGTTCTGGTCGAACTGGGCTATGGTGGTGTTGGTTTGAAAACGATAAAGGGTTCCCACGCTGCCCGTGCCGCCACCCAACCCCGAATCCGGACGCACGAAATAGCCGATCCCGATCCAGTTTTGATTGAGGCGCACCAGAAAAAAAACGTCGTCCATCAGGTTGGTGCGCAGGCTGGTCGTGCCGACCAATGATTGAGTGTTGATGTTATTGAGCTGGAGGAAATAATTCGTTGCCACAATCTCCCCATGGACCCCGCCCGGCGTCATGGCCTGGATTTCACGACGGATCAGCTCCATCCCCATCCGTCCGCCTTCCAGCACGTCCACTTGGGCCATGCCCGCCCGGAACGCCCGCTGCGTCTGGGTGAACATGGCCATCAGTCCGAGAATAATCACCGAGAGCAGCACCACCACCACCATGATTTCGATCAGGGTAAAAGCGGCGCGGGAAAAGGCCTGAGCAGGACTGACGCGCCAGCAGGAACGGAAGCGGCGGGGCGGCACAGCCACCTCTTCGGCTCCCGACAGATTGGGTTGAGGTTTCACTTGTAGATGGAATGCTGGAAAAAATAGAGGGACTGGTTGGTATCGACCAATGCCAACTGTCCACCGGTGGCGGCACGGAAGGTTTGACGACCGCTGCCGGTCTCCCCGTTGGGCAGCAACGGCCAGCGGAAGGTCAACCGCACATCATGCAAATTGGCCAGCAGGCTGTTGGCCACGCGCATCCCGTTGGAGGCGGTCAGCCAGGCGGACGATCCAGGCGGGTAATCCGAAAAATTAGTCGGGGCCGTGTTGAATGGCACGTAGGACACAACCTCGGCAATCATCCGATAGGAAAAGGCGGAATCAAGAATGGTGCTGTTGTCCTGCGGCGCCTTTTCCACCGCGGAACCGCTCAGGGCCCGGACCAATGCAACCACGGAATTGGTTTGCAGGCTGCCACCGTTCAGCGTGTAGCTCGGCGCACTGAGCAGCCCGACGATTTGAGAACCGTTGGTCAAACCGTTGCCCGGCGACAAGGTCAGAAACGCATGAGTGGAAAGGTTGCTGGTTGTGATGCTGATCACATAATTGGTCAGGTCATCAAACCCCTGCGCGCCGGAGCGGATGGCATTCATCCAGACTCCCGCATCTTGATCCACAATGGTCTCCTCGCGGTTGGACTTCTGCACATTCAGGCCGGTGGGCAGCACACCGATGATGGCCACCAGCGCAAAACCGATGATCCCCAGGCACAGGGTGATCTCGATCATGGTGAAAGCGGCGCGTCTTTCGGGATGCGGCCGCGGTGCCGCCACAAAGGGGCGGCAGGGGTTCATCCGCGACCCCAAGCCGCCCCGCCGACTCTCCGGTATGAAAGTAAGAAATTTCATTGCATCTGCGGACGTTCCAACTGCGCCCGGCCGGTGAGCCAATCGATATGCACCAGGTTATAGGCCTCCACACTGTTGCCCGGAGGCTGTTCCAAAACAGTTGGATAGCCCTCAGCCCCGCTGACCATCACCGGCACCTTGGTGACGCCGTTCACCAAAGCCGAAACGCTGCCGTGCGCCAGAGGAATATATGTGTCCCCATTCGTCACTGTTTGCCCCAAGTAATTGAAGGCGATGCAGGGCAGATTCAAGTTCCCAGACACCGGAGAGTCCTCGGTCGGAAAGGGGATGGTATTGATATAGCTGAACCCGGTGACATTGGTGCCACCGACCTGATAGTTGGGAGGTGGGGCGAACTTTTCCAGCGCGATGAAACACTTGTCCGGCAGCGTCTGCCAGGCGGAGAGGTAACGGGCAGTGTTCTGGCCGGGCTGGTCGCCGATGCTGCGCAGGGTGACAAAGTTGAAACCGGTCAACTGCTTGTCCAACAGATTTGTTACGGCGGTGCGCTGCAGAGGGGTGAGGCTGTCGAACCAAGCGGTGTTGAGTTTGCCCGAGTTATCCATCCAAAAACCCGGCGGCACAAACACCATATAAACCATGGTGCGCTGGCTTATGGCCAACTGCCTGGCACGCGCCACTCCGTCCAGCATCTGCCGAGTGCCCGCAAGCATCGCATCCCCCTTGCGAAAGTGGCCCAGAGACGGCCCGACAATCGCCGCCAAAATGCCGATGATCGCAATGACCACCAGCAATTCGATAAGGGTGAATGCGGCCGTAAACCACCCAAGTCCACCGGATCCCCGGCCAACGGCCCGCAAGCCGGCCGCCCGGCCGGCCGGCCTTGGAACTTGGAACTTGGAACTTGGAGTTTGTTTCATTGTTTCCAGGTCAGGATGTTATCCTTATTGACCCCGGCATTGGCCGGCGCAGTCGAATCCACCTGCATATCCGGCCCGGCCGACCAGACCATGACACCGCCGTTGAAGGCAAAATGATCTCCTGTGGAATTAAAAAGCCCGTTCAAACCGCTGGTTCCGCCCGATCCGGACACGGTTTGTAACCGGTAGAAGGAATCCCAGCACTTCTCGTCGTAGTTCAGATCCATCGTGATCACATAGGGATTCCCCCAGGGATCGCGATAGACCAGATCGGGCCCGACACCGGGATCCGCCGCAGTGGGTGCCATGGTGACGCTGGTCAGAAATTTAATCTGCTGGGGGTTTTTCACGTGGCGGGCATTGACCGTCGGACCGCCGGACGGGTAGTTCGTCATATCCATGAGAATCGACATGACCTCGCTGTTGTTCAGAGTGGCGCTGGTTCCAATGGAGTAGGTCGTTCCGCCGGGGCGTGTGAATGTTCCCCCATAGGTGAAATCATCTTTGCTATTCGCAGCCTGGGCCATCACTCCCGGCGATACCGGATATCGGCTGTAAGTGGAGTAATAGGACTGGATGGCGGTGACGATGCCGCCCATTTCGAGCTTGGCCTTGCTGACCTTGGCTGCCGTTTTGGCCCGGCTGAGTGCTGGCAGGAGCATGGCCGCCAGAATTGCAATGATGGCTATGACCACCAGGAGTTCGATCAGCGTAAAGGCGCGGCGAACCGTGCCGGAAAACAGGGATGTTTTTTTCATGGGAGATAGGAACACAGATAATTTTTCGGCGAAGGATGTTTCGACTGGGGCCAGAAGTCATTGACCACAAGCCCGGACTGGAGCATTGGGAGAGGTATACAAACCTGGATCCCCGCCCGCCAGGCCGAGGTGGTCCAACGCACCGGAATGGACTGTGGAGCGGCTAGCTGACAATGGGCGCGGGGCATAACACAGAGGCATCAAAGCACTTGGGGCGTCTTGCTCCAGTTGCTCACGCGGTTGGTTTTGGTTCCGATCAAAATATCCACCCACAAATCATAGGAGCCGGGGTTGTTGGTGGGGTTGCTGGAATTGTAGCGCCAAGGGTTCAAGCTCCGTCCATCGGCCGTCTGCAGCGAAACAGGTATCGGTTGTGTGGGCGCGTCAGCCCACTCCACCGAACACACCAGAATCGCATTCCCCCCGGGAGTCGCGAGTTGCCCGATCTGATTTGGGCGAAGCCCCTTCAGGAAAGCGGTGGCCGCGGCGGCATCGTCCGTGTTGCGGAGCGTTTTCGACGAATTGGAAAAACCCCGCAGCGTGGACGAGGATCCGAAGACATTGGGAAAATCAACCGCAGCAATGCGAGCGCTGCCATCCAAAGTCACAAAATTGACACTGTCATTCGTTGTGCCGGAGAGCTCAAAGTAAAGCGGATTAATCGCGGGGTTGGCCGGATTATCCGGCGGATAATAGCCCAGCTTGGCTTTGTAGGATTCGATGCCCGTCTGGACTTGGGCAAGCTCGGCCTTGGCCACGGCGAGCATCCTGTTCTTTTTCATCGGCCCGATGGCGGTGAAGAGCAGCCCGGCCAGGATCCCGATAATGGCAATGACCACCAGCAGCTCAATCAGCGTGAATGCGCCGGAGGCGGAGCGATCAAAACGGGCAGTCACCCCCTGCCCTATCGGACTGCGGGGCTGGATTGCTGCGGGTTGTTTTCGGGCGTTCGTTTTCATCGTTCTCTCAATTCCTGTTCCATGCGTTCGCTCAACCACTGTTTGATCATGCTTTGGTAATTCAAATACCGCGAGCGCGCCAGCCTTTTGATCCGGGCCAGCATCCGCGGATCGATCCGCAGGGTGATGGTCACCGATTCGGCCGACTCGGCGGCGTTGGCCATGGAGGTTTCGAGCAGGCGCAAATGCGGGCGGTTTTCCGCCCAGAAATCCGCTTCCGACTCCTCGCTGTCGAAGATCGGCACCTCTTCCCAATTGGAAATCGCTTGCATGGCTGCTGTTTTTACGGGGACTCGTCCGGTTCACCTCCGGGGTTTCGTCCGGGGCTCAGGCCAAAGTCTGATCCACTTTGCGCTGATAAAAAAAACGTTCCTCGGGCTGAAACGGCCGGGCGAAAACAACCCGGATCTGCTTGCCGTTGGTGCGGTAGACACAGAACACACCCACCCCGCCTGCAGACATGCCCAGATTGAAAAACCGGGCTTGCAGGGCAAAGCGGGGGGAATCGGGCATCACCCGCACCGCAAAAGGATCCTCAAACGATTCTTCCACCTCGCGCTGCGTCAAAGAACTCTCCAAATTGAACGGCGGCTGATTCCACTCAAACTCCATAAGCTGCCAAACTGTGATTCATTCACCATCCCGATGTCCTTACAATGTATTTACAAGGCCCATACAGCCGTGTCAATGTTTTTGAAAAAAGCCGCGCATAAATCCGGACCCGCTCCACCTCGCCCCTCCCACACCAACCGAACCCGAAGGAGCCAAAACCAAAGGAAACAACCTTCTGCACGCCTTCGCCTCACCGGTCGCACTGGAAAAAACGCTCATCGTTTGGCGAAGGAACATCTGAAAAAAAACCGGCCACCATGAAAAACGGTGGCCGGTCGGAGTCGATGGTGGAACTATTCCTTACCGCCTTTACCCCCGCCCCCATCCCCACCCATGGTGTTCATCAGGTCGATGAGCGGAAGGAACATGGCGATCACAATGCTGCCCACTATGACGGCCAGAAAAACGATCATGATGGGTTCGAGCAGCGAGGTCATGGCGGCCACTGCATTGTCCACTTCCTCGTCGAAATTATCGGCAATTTTCAGAAGCATCTCCGGCAGCGCGCCGGTCTGCTCGCCCACGTCCACCATGCTGATGACCATCGGAGGAAACACGCCGGAAGCCTCCAGCGGAGCGGTGATGGTTTCACCCTCTTTCACGCTGTCATGCACCATCATCACGGCCTTGGCGACGATGACGTTGCCGGCGGTTTCCTTGACGATGTTCAATGCCTGAAGAATGGGGACGCCGCTGCTGACCAGCGTCCCCAAGGTGCGGGCGAAGCGGGAGATGGCCACCTTGCTGATGACTGGGCCGAACACGGGAAGCTTCAGCTTCATCTTGTCAATGACGGCACGGCCGAACTTGGTTTTGCCAAACAGGATGAACAAGATATAAAAGACCACCGCGCCGATGAGCACTAATATGACGTGGTTCTTGACGGCATCGCTTATGTCCATGACAAAGGTGGTGAAAGCCGGCAGAGGCCGACCCTCGCCAAGGCCGGCAAACACCTCGCGGAATTTGGGGATGACCAGGGTCAGGAGGACGCCCAAGATGACGATGGCCACCAGCAGTACGGCCACGGGATAAAACATGGCTGCGACCACTTTACCTTTGATTTTCTGGGCCTTCTCCATGAATTCGGAAAGCCGGGCCAGAACGACCTCGAGCACGCCGCCCAGCTCGCCCGCCTTGACCATGTTCACGAAGAGACGATCGAAGACCTTGGGATGTTGGGCCAAACCTTCGGAAAAGGTGCTGCCGCCCTCGATGGAGAGGGCCAGTTCGCCGATAATCCGTTTCAAATTGGGATGGCGCTCCTGTTTTTCCAGAACGCGCAATCCGCGCAGCAGGGGCAAACCCGCCTCCACCAGAGTGGCCAACTGGCGCGTGAAGGTCGTGAGGACCTTGGACTTAACACCGCCGCCGAAGCCGGGGATTTTGATGTTAATGCCGCCCCCCTTCTTCTTCGCTGCGGGCTTGGCTGCGGTCTTGGCCTTCTTGTCAGCCCCCTTTTCCTTGGGCTTGTCGACAGCGACAATCTTGGTCGGAAAGAGCTGCATCTCTTTGATGCGGTTGATGGCCTCATTCTGAGTGGCCACCTCAAGGACGCCTTTGACCTCCTTGCCCTTCTGATCCATCGCTACATAGCTAAACTTTGGCATGACTGTTAATTGGCTCAGGTGTATTTGACGACTTCTTCGATGGTGGTCTCGCCTTCAAAAATGCTGTGAAGGCCGTCCTCGCGCAGGGTGACCATGCCCAACTCAACGGCCTTCTGACGCACCACGATGGTCGGGGCCCGCTCGTTGATGAGGGTGCGGATGACGTCGCTGATCACCAAGAGTTCATAGATGCCTTTGCGGCCCTTGTATCCGGTGTCGTTGCAGGTGGAGCAACCGCGGCCATAATAAAACATTTTGTCGCCCAGATCATGCGGGGAGAGATTCAGCAGGCTGAGCTGGGTCTCCGTAGGCTCAAAGGGGGTGCGGCAATTCTTGCAAACCTTGCGCACCAGACGCTGGCCCAGCACACCCATAAGCGTCGAGGAAATCAGAAACGGCTCCACGCCCATGTCCACCAGACGCGTGACCGCCCCGGGGGAATCGTTGGTGTGCAGCGTGCTCAACACCAGATGCCCGGTGAGCGAAGCCTGAATGGAAATCTGCGCCGTCTCGATATCGCGCATTTCACCCACCATGATAATGTCCGGGTCCTGCCGCAAAAAGGACCGCAGCGCTTTGCTGAAAGTCATGCCCAACGCCTCATTGATCGCCACCTGCATGATGCCTTCAATGTCGAACTCGACCGGGTCTTCCGCGGTCAGGAGCTTGGAATCGATGGTGTTGACCCGACGCAGGCAAGAATAGAGCGTGGTGGTTTTGCCGCTGCCTGTCGGACCGGTGACGACGAAAATGCCGTTGGGCCGCATGATGGCGTCGCTGATGTAGTCGTAGGCGTATTTGGGCAAGCCCAAGGTCTCCAGATCCAGACTCACGGCCGAACGGTCCAGCACGCGCAACACCACCGACTCGCCAAAGGCCGTCGGGAGGGTGGACACGCGCAGATCGACCTGCCGGCTGCCCAGGGGAATACTGATGCGGCCGTCCTGGGGCAGGCGGCGCTCGGAGATGTTCAGGTTGGCCATCACCTTGATGCGCGAGACCACCGGTAAAGCCAGGTGCTTGGGGGGAGGTGACATCTCGTAAAGCGCTCCGTCCACGCGGTAACGGATGCGAAACTCGGTCTCAAAGGGCTCGAAATGAATGTCGCTGGCCCGGTCCTGCACCGCCTGTAAAATCACCAGATTGACAAAACGCACGATCGGCGCCGCATCGGCCAGCTCCGCCATGATCGCCGCATCGTCCTTCTCCTCCACCATTTGCACTTCCTTGGCAATATCCTGATCCTCTCCTAGCTGCTTGAGAATCTCGGAAACATTGTCGCCGGTGTTCTGGCCGTAATATTTCTCGATGAGCTTGGAGATGTCCGCCGGATTGGCGACCACGGGCTGGATGTCCTTTTTGACGATGAAAGACAACTCGTCGATACGGGCCGGATTGAGGGGCTCCTCAAAAGCCACCCGCAACCCGACGGGGGCCACCTCCACCGGCACGCAGCGATACATGCGAACGCTACTGCCCGGTATGGATTTGAGCAGGGCCGGGGTGAATTCAACGTCCCCCAGAGAAACCACCTCGCTGCCGAGGTAGTTGGCGATCACGTGCAGGATCGCATCCAGATCCATGATTCCAAAGTCTTGGAGGACTTGGAAGACCGGGGTGCCGGCTCGTTTGTTTTCGCCCGCGACCTCCTCGTATTGGAGGTCGTCAATCAGGCCCTGTTCTCGGATCAGGGACAGCAACGGACTGGATATTTCTTCGGCCATAAACTTCCGTTATTTTTTGCCGCCTTTGGCATTGGCACCCGTGGCCTGAGCCAGCTCAAGTTCCTGCAGCTTAGCCAAAATCGTCGTAGGATCCTGCGCCTTGTTGACCACTTCCTCGCGGGCAATCATCCCCGCCATGTATTTCTCCATCAAAAACGAGTCGAGCGTCACCATCCCCCACTTGGCCCCAGTCTGAATGTCCGACTGGATTCGAAATGTCTTGTTGTCGCGGATCAGCGCGGCAACTGAGGGCGTGTTGACCATGATCTCAAAGGCGGCAACCCGGCCCGGCTTGTCAATCCGGGGAATGAGCAGCTGGGAAATCACCGCTTGCAGCACGGTGGAGAGCTGGATACGGATCATCTCCTGCTGGTTGACCGGGAAAGCATTGACCAAGCGGTCGATGGTTTTGGCCGCCCCGGTGGTGTGCAGTGTGCCAAAAACCAAGTGCCCCGTTTCCGCCGCCGTTATCGCCGCCTCGATCGTCTCCAAATCGCGCATTTCACCCACCAGAATCATGTCTGGATCCTGCCGGAGTGCGCGGCGCAGGGCCTCGGCAAAATTCGGCACGTCCACCCCAATCTCGCGCTGGGTGATTAAGGCCTTCTTGTGCTTGTGATAATACTCGATCGGATCCTCGATGGTGATGAGATGGACCTCGTCGCGCTCTTCGTTGACGATGTTGAGCAGCGAAGCAAGGGTGGTTGTCTTGCCAGAACCGGTCGGACCGGTCACCAGAATCAATCCCCGGGGCTTGAGCAACAGTTCCTTGACGGACGGGGGGATGCCGATCTGCTCCATGGTGAGCAATTTGCTCGGGATCTGGCGCAGCACCAGGCCGAAATTACCTTTCTCCTTGAAAACGCTCACGCGGAAACGGGCCGCCTCACCGAAGGCAAAAGCGAAATCCGCCCCGCCCCGCTCACGCACATGCTGGATATGATCTTCGGAGGTGATGCTGCGCATCAATTCCTCGGTGTCTTCGGGCTTGAGGGACGGCCCCTCGACTCGGTGCAAAATGCCGTGCACCCGGATGGTAGGCGGCGTGCCCACGCGAATATGCAAATCGGCCGCACCCTCGGAGACCATCAACTGCAGCAGATCGGACATCTGATAAGACATGCTAGAAATTCCTTATAAAAATGGTTGGTTCAAGATTGGCAGGCGGGTCTCTGTCCCACCCCCGCCCAGCTCAGTCCACATCCCCCACCGTGGCCCGGATGACCTCTTCGGGGGTGGTCAAGCCGGCCACCACCTTGCGGATGCCATCCTCACGCAACGTTCTCATGCCCATCTCCCGGGCCCGGGCCCGAAGAACTGAGGATGGCACCTTTTCGTAAATCAGGCGGCGGGCCTCGTCATCAATCACAAAAATCTCAAAAATGCCGAAGCGCCCGCGGCAACCCGTTCCGGAACACTCCGAGCAGCCCTTGCCCTTTTGGAAATTCGCGTTCTTCAGGGTGGCTGGATCCAGATTCAACGCCCGCAACTCCGCCTCCGTCGGCAGGCTTGGCGCCGCACACTTGCGGCAGACCTTGCGCACCAACCGCTGCGCCATCAAACCCCGGGTCGACGAAGCAACAAGGAAGGGCTTGACGCCAATGTCGATCAAACGCGTCACCGCTCCAGGCGCGTCGTTCGTGTGCAGAGTCGAGAACACCAGATGCCCCGTCAGCGATGCGTTGATCGCTATGGAAGCCGTTTCAAGATCACGGATTTCACCGATCATCACCACGTTGGGCGCCTGACGAAGGATAGCGCGCAATGCCCCGCCAAAGGTCAGACCGACAGTCTCGCTGACCTGCACCTGATTGATGCCACCCAATATGTATTCAACCGGATCCTCCACCGTAATGATTTTACGGTCCGGACGATTGATGAAATGAAGGCAGGAATAGAGCGTGGTGGTTTTGCCGCTGCCCGTCGGACCGGTGACAAGCAAGATGCCGTCGGGCATCCCGATCAAGCGTTCGAAGGTCTGCTGGTCGTCGGTGAAAAAGCCCAGTTCGGGCAAGCCGAGCTTCAATCCTTCCTTGTCCAAAATACGCATCACGACGCTCTCGCCGTGGTTGGTCGGCAAACAAGACACGCGCAAATCAATCAGTTTGTTTCCAACCTTGGTCTGAATGCGGCCGTCCTGGGGGGATGCGATGCTCGGCAATCGACATGTTGGACTGGATCTTGAGCCGGGCAATAATGGCGGCCTGCAAACGCTTGGGGGGCGCTTTCATCTCCTGCATCACCCCGTCGATGCGATAGCGCAGGCGGAAAGTTTTGGCCAATGGTTCCAGATGGATGTCCGAGGCCCGCAATTTGAACGCATCAATGATGATCTGATTGACCAGCTTAATCAGCGGTGCGTCCGCCTCCACCTCAACAGCCTCGTCGGCAACAGCCAAGACATGCTCCTCAGTCAACTGTTGAATGACATCCTTAAATTTGTCATCGGCGGCAACGTTCCCCTTGTCGCCACCGTAATAGGTGTTCAAGGCGCTTTCAATGTCCGACTCCGAGGCGACCTGATGCACAATGTCCGCCCGCAGCAAATGAGTCAGGCTGTCGATGGTGTCCAGATCCGAGGGATCGGCCAAGGCAACGGTGATGGTATTCTCGTGCTTGAAAATGGGCACGACGCGATATTTCTTGGCAATGTGCCGGGGAATAGCCGCGATCACGTCGTCTTCAATCCGCATTTCCCCCAGATTAACCACCTCGGCACCGAAGTGGGCCGCTTTGGCTTGAGTCACATCGGCCGGGCGGATCACATGATTGGCCACCATGAGATCCACAACTCCAACGGCAGAGGCCTGAGCCTCCGCTCGGAGATGGGTCACCTGCTCGGCGGTGACAAAGCCCAGATCCACCAGCATGTCCACCAAATAGTCGTCTTTTTCAGCCACAGTTCGGTTGTGCGTCCCTTTTTTTTGGGGGTTGCAAGATCCAAGCTAACGGGGCCGCGGACAATGTCAATTCTCACTCCTATGAATTACAAGACCGAGCTGACACGACTGAACACCCGGAACGCCCCGTGCGCGCTGCCGACGGCACCCGGCCCGATGGCTCGGCCACATTTCATTCAAGTTTCCGCGCGCTCAGTCGACCTAGGCTTGGGCAGCCTCGCCGCCCGCCCGGCCCCTAGGGCCACCGTCCGTCACCGCAACGGGTTTGATTGAATGAATGTCACCCTACAAACAGTGGGTCGTCCAGGCCCCCAGGAAAACCTAAGTGATCCGCGTGGCCAATATGATTGTCAGCTACAACGCCAGAGACGATCTGGCCAACTATTCGCCGGGCACCTGTCTGGGAATCATGCTCTGCGACCCTCAACACCGGAGAGGCGGTCTCCTGCATGTGATGCCGCCCGACTCCTCGATTGATCCCGTGAAAGTCCCCGTGCACCCACACATGTTCGTCGGCACCGGCCTGCCCCGCCTTTTTCACGCTATCTATAACTTGGGTGCCACCCGCTCGCAGCTTGGGGTTAAGATCGCCGGCTGGGCGCAATTTATAGGCGCCCATACAATCTTCAACATCGGCCAACGCGACCATCACGCCATCCCATCCCTGCTCGACCGTAACGGTTTCTCCGTCCACGCCGCTGACATCGGAGGCGCAGCCTGCCGCACCCTCCGCTTGAGCCTGACCTCCGGCGTGGTGATAATTCAAAGCCTCGACACCCCAGCCTACCCGTTATGACCGCCTCCGAACTGGTCAAGAAAGTCAAAACCCTGCCTGCCATCTCCCAGGCAGCTATCAAGCTGGTAAACCTGCTCGACCAACCGGCCGTCAGCAATGAGGAGGTGATCGAAGTCCTCCGCTACGACACCCTCCTGACCGCCAAGCTGCTCAAGTCCTGCAACTCCCCCTACTTCGGCCTTCAGAAACCGGTGGCCTCCGTGGATCAGGCCGTGCTTATCCTGGGGCACCACCAGATTTTAAACGTGGTTTGGAGTCTGGCTTTTGACGGAGTGATGAGCACCCCCCCGCCCGGCTATAGCGCTGAAGCCCGCCAACTCTGGTCCCATTCCTTGCAAGCCGCATTGGCAGCCGAAACCCTCGTAAAACGCGGGTTGCCCTTCGACCTCGAAGCCCCTGTGGCTTTCACCGCCGGCCTCCTGCACGATATCGGCAAACTGGTCTTCAGCCACGTGCTGACACCAGAGATTATGAATGCGGTCAGAGCAAGGGTCACGGAGGATGGATTAACCCGCACCGAAGCGGAAAAAGAGATTCTCGGGACGGATCACGCCGAAGTGGGGGCCTGCCTGCTCCAGTCCTGGCGGCTACCCGAAGAACTCATCGAAGGCGTCGCCCACCATCACCAACCCGTCAGCCATCCCAACCCCCAACTCTCCCTGCTCACCCATACGGCCAACTGCCTCTCCCACCTGATCGGCTCAACGATCGGATGGGAAGGGTTCGCTTTCCGGATTGATGCCGGGGCGATGAATGCGCTGAAGATCACTCCTGAAACCCTGCAAAACCTCATGATCTCAGTGCACGACTCCGCCAAAAAGGCCGAGCACTTCATGAACTTCTCATGACCCCGACGAAAAAAAACAGAGTTCTGATCGCGGGCGATTCCGCACTGGTCCGCCGCGCGCTCAGCCACGCGCTAGCAGAGAATCCGGAAATCGAGGTAGTCGGCACCGCCGGAAGTCCTTACAAAGCCCGCAACAAAATCCTAGGCCTTAATCCAGACGTGCTCACGCTCGACATCGAGATGCCTCTGGCAAGCCGGATTAAAGGAGCGGCTCTGGCGCGCCTGAACCTCGATCTCTCGCGCTTTGCGCCAGCACCCCTCGGCATCACGCTGGTGGCGCCGGGGGATTTCCACATGAATGCCGTTTGGAACGGCATCGGCTATCAGGTCCTGCTAAACCACCCCCCCCTGCAACACTATGCGCGCCCCGCCGTGGATGTCCTCTTCGACTCCGCAGCCTCCTACGCCCAACCCAATGCCGTCGCCGCACTCCTGACCGGGATGGGCACTAATGGCGCGCTGGGCATGCAAGGGCTCAAGACAGCCGGCCCTCGGACAATCGCCCACGATGAAAGCAGCAGCGTCGTTTACGGCATACCCCGTGCCTCGATTAAACTGGGCGTTGCGGATCAAATCCTGCCCCTCTGCGGAGTCCCCGCAGCACTGATTTGCGCCGTCTCCACCCGGCGTGGAAATGGCGCTCAGCTTACCAGTTCAAGCCACCCGGCTCCAGCCCAAAACACCCCTCCATGATCACCACCCCCACCACCCCGCATCAGGACATGCAACTACACCTTCAGCAGCACCTTCAAGAGGTTTTCGCAACCATGCTCTCCCTCGAAACTATTCCCACGACACTCAGTCACCCGCCCCATTATCCCGAACGTGTCACCGTATCGGTGGGATTGGGCGGCGAGCAGATCACCGGTGCCCTCTACCTTCATATGAGCGCCGACTTTGCCCGGCACGCAGCCTCAAGCCTCCTCAGAGTGCCGCTCAGCGAACTCACCCAAGACGCCGAGGTCAACGATGTCATCGGCGAACTAACCAACATGGTGGCCGGCGGTTTAAAATCACACCTCTGCGACAAGGGGCTGGGCTGCGCCATCAGCACTCCGGCCATCATCCGCGGAACCGCTTACGAGATCGAACCGCTGCACGGGGTCCAGCGCAAACAGCTCCTATTTCTCTGCGGCACCGAGTGCCTCACTTTGGATGTGCACCTCAAAACCCATTAGACCGCGCGCAAAAACATCGTACCCCTCAAGATCCTCAGTGTGGACCACAGCCGCACCATCCGCATCATTGTCAGACGGGCTCTGCGCCCTTACGATTAGGTTCTGCTCGAGACCGCCAATGGCGAGGAAGGCCTGGCCGCCGCCGCACGCGAAAAACCCGACCTTATCCTGCTCGAGGTCACCATGCCCGTCATGGCCGGAGAGACCATACTCGCCAAGTTGCGCCCCCCCAGGCACAAAAAACACCCCGGTGATCACGCTCACCGCCCAGTCCGGCCACGAAGACGCCCTTCAGACCGACCACCTCGGCGTGAGGGATTATCTCGTGAAACCGTTCAAGGACGAACAGTTGCTGGAGAAATTCGGTAAAGCCGTCCCGCTCCATAAAAAGACGCCCCCCGCCTTGGCAGCCTGAAAGACAACTGTATCCGACCGGCGGATCCATGCCTCAGGGTGCGCAGATTTCCTGATCAAGAAGGTTCGGATGTCTTGGCCCGCTACCTGACCCAGGCTTGCGGTGTGAGGTTTTTCACCTCGGCAGTGCTCACGGTTCCAATCCTAGGC
>CAIQOK010000146.1 GCA_903873415.1 uncultured Verrucomicrobiota bacterium
AGGGTCTTTTGGTGTTGGGCCTCCCCGCCCACCCCGGCTCCCCCCGTCTGTCCGAATCGGAATCCCAGGGGGATGGAAAAAACGATTTTACTAACTCCGAATTGACCTTTGAAATGAAGGTTTGGGAAATCAAGGGCGAATTAATAGCCGAAGCGTGGTCCAAGGCGCTGACCGCTCACTTCGGGAAGTCCCAGCCGTCCGGTGCAGCTTCGCCCATTCAACTTCTCCCTCCCGCATCATTTGGAACATGAATTCCGGATTGCCAGAGCCGGCCGTTTTGGGTGAGGCGTTTTCAGCTGTGGCGCGTTTGCCGCGCAATGGAAGCTGCGATTCTCGCCGCAAGCGCTCTGGGCTGCGGCGGATTGCGGCTTTAGCAATGAGCGGCCGCATATTGTTTTTGGTGTGGTGTTTCTTTTTGATTCTCGCCCGCGCCTCCGGCGCCGGGTTTTCGGTGACCAACACCAATGACAGCGGGGTGGGGTCTTTTAGGCAGGCGCTCATTGATGCCAATGCCTCGCCGGGGTTGGATACCATTTCTTTTCAGATTGCCGGTTCCGGCCTGCACACCATTGTTCCTCTGTCCGCCCTGCCTGCGGTGACGGATCCGGTGGTGATCGACGGCACGTCGCAGCCCGGGTTTGCGGGGTTGCCTTTGATCGAGCTGTCTGGGGGATCGGCCGGGAACAACTCCGGGCTTCGCCTCCTCGCCGGTTCAAGCACCGTGCGGGGGTTGATCATCGGCGGGTTCGGTGCTGACGGCATCCATCTGGAAGGGGCGGGGACCAATGTGATTCAGGGTAACTTTATCGGCACCGACGCTTCTGGAACGCTCAAGCATGCCAACGCGCAGGAAGGGGTGATGATCGCCTCCAGCTGGAACAATTTGGTGGGCGGCCTGAATGCGGCCAGCGCCAATCTTATCTCAGGCAACGGGGATTCCGGAGTTTACATACTCAACGGGGCGGGTAACACGGTTCAAGGCAATTTAATCGGCACCGCGCTTTCAGGGACCAACGCTTTGGGCAACACCAATCATGGAGTGCTGGTCTACAATTCCAGCGGCAATCTTTTGGGGGGCGCCGCATCGGGCGCGCGGAACGTGGTTTCCGGGAATGCCGGGGCCGGAATTTATCTGTATGGTTCCGCTTCCGCGGGGAATCTGGTTCAGGGTAATTATATCGGCACGGCTTCCAGCGGAACGCGTGCGCTGGGCAACGGGGGCAGCGGCGTGATTCTTTACGGTGCGTCCGGCAACACTGTGGGCGGGACAAATGCCGGGTCCGGCAACTTGATTTCTGGAAACACTCAGGCCGGTGTCTTTTTGAGCGGCCCTATGGCGACAAACAACCTTATTCAGGGCAATTATATCGGCACCGACCTTTCCGGCCGGCTGGCCCTTGGCAACACTTATGCCGGGATCACCCTGCTGGCCGCCAGTAACAATCTTATCGGCGGCACTCTGGTCTCGGCGCAAAATGTCATCTCCGGCAACAAACAGGATGGCATTTATCTGACCACCAACAGCAACTTCAACCGGATTCAAGGCAACCTGATCGGCTTGGATTCCACCGGCGCCAAGGCATTGTCCAATGCTTTCACCGGGATGACCCTGGAGAATGCGGTGGGCAACAGCATCGGCGGAGCCGGCGCCGGCATGCGTAACATTGTGTCCGGCAACGCCTACTACGGAATCCGGATCGCTTCGGCCTCCGCAGGGAATTTCATTGCCGGCAATTATATCGGCTCGGATGCCTCGGGTAATCTGGCCGTGTCGAATACTCTGAGCGGGGTGCGTATGGAGTCGGCGGGCAACACGGTGGGCGGCTTGGAGCCCGGTGCGGGCAACCTTGTGTCCGGTAACGGGCAGAACGGAATTTTCTTTGTCGGCACGCCCGCATCCAACAATTGGGTCCAGGGTAACTTCATCGGCACTCTGGCCGGAGGCAGGGGTTCGCTTGGCAACTCCATGGCAGGAATCGGCGTCTCCGGTTCGCCCGGCAACACCATCGGCGGCACCACCCCCGCCGCTGCCAACGTCATTTCCGCAAATGGAGGGGAGGGGATCTATCTTATCGGGTCGACCGTCAGCGGCACCCTCATGCAGGGCAATATTATCGGCGCCGACGTTTCGGGCACCGTGGCTCTGGGGAATCTGACCGATGGGATCTACATGGAGGACGCCGTCAGCAACATCATCGGTGGTTCCGTGGCAGGGGCGGGGAATCATATTTCCGGAAACTGGGGTGACGGGATCTGTCTGACCAACGCCACTTGGACCCTGGTGCAGGGCAATTGGATTGGAACCAAGATGGATGGGGTGAGTGCGTTGGGCAATGTGCAGTTTGGTGTGGAATGCCGGCTTGGATCCAGCAAGAACACCATCGGCGGCAGCGCCCCGGGCGCGGGGAACACCATCGCTTTCAGCGGATCGATTTATGCCGGAGTCCGCATCCGACCCGGCAGCACCAACGATTCGATTTTGGGCAATTCCATCTTTTCCAACGGTGCACTGGGGATTGATTTGGGTAACGCGGGTGTGACGCCCAATGTGGGCTGCGGAGGGGCGGCGGCCGGCAGTGCCAACCGGGGGCAAAACTTCCCCGTCCTTACCAAAGCCCTGGCGGGATCGGGAACTTACATTGTCGGCACGCTCAACAGCCTGGCTGGGAACGCGTTTACGCTGCAGTTTTTCGCCAACCCCACTCCCGATTCCACCGGATATGGCGAAGGCCAGATTTACCTGGGACAAACCAACCTCATCACCGGTGGGGACTGCAATGCGGCTTTTCTCATGTTTTTCACAAACCAGATCGCTTCAGGTTACAGCGTCAGCGCCACGGCCACCGATGGTAATGGGAACACTTCGGAGTTCGGGGCCGGTTTGGCCGTGCAGCCCCAGCCCCGGCTGGGCATCGCCGCGGGCAGCGCCCGGCAGGTGTTGTTGACGTGGACCAATCTGCCGGCGGGGTTCGCTTTGCAGCAAGCCACCAACCTCTCGCCTCCGGTCGTCTGGTCCAGCGTGACCAATGTCCCGACTCTCACCAATTCGCAGTATGGGGTGGCGTTGCCCGTCTCCCTTGGGACCCGGTTTTTCAGACTCTTTTTTTAAACCACCCTTGCCCATGTGCCCGGCGAACTTTGTAAAACGATGAACCTGCGGATGTATAGGTTTGTTTTTTGGGTTGCTCTGCTCCTGCACGTCCTCGGCTCGGCCCGCCCTGCCCGGGCGCAGGCCGCTTTCCAGACCCTCTTGACCAACGGCCCGTCGTCAAACCGCCTCAACATGACCCTGCTTTCCGAGGGCTACACCGCCTCCCAGCTGCCCAAGTTCCTTTTCGACGCGACCAACGCCGTCAACGCCCTGCTGGCCGCGCCCCCTTACTCCGAATACTCCAATTATTTCAATGCCTTTGCCATCCAGGTGGCCTCCCTCCAATCCGGTTCTTCCCATCCGAACAGTGGGATTCAAGTCGACACCTATTTCGGCAGCTCGTTCGATCCTTTCTCGGACAAGTTGATCACAATTCCTCCTTTTACCTACGACACGAATTATGCGCATGGGCAGGGCAGGGTGGATTCGCTTCTTCAAACCTATATGCCGGGGACAGGGTTGCCGATCTTGCTGGTGAATGACCTCATAGCCGGGGGGTCGGATGGGTTCTATCAGACCGCCATCGCGTCGACGGCTGCTGGCGCCTATGACAATCTGAGGCATGAAACGGGGCATGTGCTGGCGAATTTGGGGGACGAATATACCCTGGAGTATCCGGGGTTTCCCAACACTGAGGAACCCAACACCACTCAGGAAACCCGGCCCGGTTTTATCAAGTGGAAGGCGTGGATCGACACCAACGCGACCCCGGTGCCGACTCCGGCCACGGCGCCGTATTGGGGTGTGGTGGGATTGTTTCAGGGTGCCCACTATCACACCACCAACTGGTATAGGCCTCAGCAGGATTGCGCCATGCGCAGTCCCTCGGTCGCTTTTTGTTCCGTTTGCAGCGAGGCCTTGGTCAAGGCCATTTATGCCAAAGTCCGGCCGGTGGACTCCGCCACTCCAGTAGCCACCAATTTCACGGTCACCACGGCCCAAGCGGTTCCATTCAATCTCACTCTGCTGCATCCGGCCACCCACAGTCTGTCTGTGCAGTGGTCTCTGGATGGTGTCCGTCAGACGGGGGCGAGTAATTCCTTCTTTTCCGTCTCGCCCATTGCCCTGAGCAATGGCACCCATACAGTCTCTGTTTCCGTCAAGGACCTGACGTCTCTGGTCCGTAACGATCCCTCCAATCTCCTCAGCCAAACGCTGTCCTGGAGTTTCAAGCTGTCGGGTAGCCGTCTGGCTATAGATTCCACGATGAGTGTGGCGGGCGGAAAATTCGCCTTCCATATCTCCGGCAGCGCGACCAATGCCGTGATTGTGCAAAGCTCTTCCAACCTGTCCAGCTGGACGCCGCTCCGCACTAATTCATTCCCGGTCGGAGGGTTTTGGTATACCAACACAGTTGGGGCGGGGGGGGCGGCGCTGTTTTATCGGGCCGCGACCACGCCATGAGACCGATGGCTCAGGCTGCCGGGGACCAAGTGGCAGGGGTGTGAGAAAATAGTGGATTCGGGCAAAAGTTTTTATTGACGGTCGATACAGTTTTTAATAATGTGATGATGCTTGTATGTCAGTGTTGTAATAAGGACTCTAAGATTTGTCTAGATTAGACTCTCAGAAACGTATGAAAAAAGTTGCATCTTTTCTTGCCGGTTTGTTGTTGATTGCCGGGGCTGAATCCCGAGCCGAAAAGGTGGTTTTCGCTCCCAACCCGTTCCGAGATCTTTTAAGCCAATCCACCGCCGCAGAGCTTCCAACCCTCTCGGCCGACTTAGTCAAGAAGGCAAAAGCCCGCGACTGGGGTGAAACAGTCGCCAACGTGATTAACGCCGCCTTGGAAATCAACCCCACCGCCGCTCCCTCCATTGTGGCTGCCATAGCCAAGTCCGTCCCGGAAGTGGCCTCGATTGCCGCCAGCACCGCCGCCGCCGCACAGCCGAAGCAGGCCGTGGCGATCGCGAGCGCCGCGGTCGCCGCCGCCCCTTCCCGCGCAGCCAAAATCCTGACAGCCGTCTGCCGCGCTGTTCCCAGTCAATACGGGGAGATCGCTTTGGCCATAGCTCAGGTCATGCCCGGATGTGATCTGGAAATGTTGAATGCCCTCTCTGAGGCCGTTCCCGCTCTGAGCGGAACCATCAGCGCCTACTTGACAGCCCATCCCGGCGCCCCTTCTGTCGGGGCCGTTGTAACCCAGGCCAAGGCCGTTGTTGTTCCCTCCTCCGATCCCGTCTCCACACCGGCGGCCGGCATTTCCGGCCTGACTCCGGGTGGGTTTGCAAGGGGTATTAGCACTTTGCCTCCCTCGACCCCTTCAGCCTCGACCCCGTCGGGTTCCACTCCTCCGGTCACTGGAAACACCCGGCCAACCCGACCTGCGACTTACCAAAGGCCTTGAAAGGTTGGATTTGACTTTGATACGCAACAAGCCGGTGGAACAAAAATTGTTCACACCGGCTTGTTCTTTTTACCCATCACAATCCCCCGGGTTTGCCCGCTTTTTAAGCCGGACAGGAATCCTTCCCCCGATTGGAATCGAAGTTCCTCACGGATAACAAGACAAGATCAAGAGCGCTTTTCCTTGGCCGAGTGGTTGCGATTTTCATCAGGAATTCCATGCCGGTTCATGATCCATCAGGACTTTCCAACACCCCCGCACCGCGGTCATCCCGGCTGTCCGGAGTGGGTGTGAAGGCCCTCCGCACGGCTCAACTGCGTCCGGGAGACATCCAGTTATACCGGTCCTGTGACGAGTTGTCGGGGTGGGTAATTTATCTGATGGTGGTGTTTAGTCCGTGGGCTTTTGGCACCACCGAACCTTGGTCCATACGAATCATGGATGGGGCGGGCTATCTGCTCGGGTCGCTTTTATTGGTGAAGTGGATCGTGCACCGGTGGAAAGGATATTCTCCGGCACGTTGGGATCAGGGAATGGGAAGGCGCTTGCGGACAAGCAACGGGAAGTTGAGGCTTTTGCGCGTCCTGACCGTGTTGATCTTGGGCTATTGCCTGGTGAGTGCGCTCAATGCGGCCGCCACCAAAGATCCGAACAAATTCAGCTTTGATTACCATGGACATATTGGATGGCTGCCGCACAGTTTTGACGGCAATCGTTCTTGGCAGGCGCTGCGGGATTATCTGGCGCTCGCATTGGGGTTTTGGTCCGTCCGGGACTGGCTGCAGGGCAGGGCGGGGGATGAGCTGAGAGTTCGACCGGAAGAGGAGGGGGGCGGTCGGGCACCCTTGATAACCACCCGGCTTAAACGGTTGTTGTGGTTGTTGTCCATCAATGGCGGCCTGCTGGCGGTGGAAGGAATGATCCAGCGGTTTTCAGGCACCGGCATGCTTCTCTTCATGGTGCCTACCAAAGTTAATCAGGCGGCGGAACATCAGTTCGGCCCTTATCACTATCGCGGCAGCGCGGCGTCGTTTTTCAACCTGCTATGGCCGGTCTGTCTGGGATTTTGGTGGAGCCTTCAGCGCATTCAAAAACATAAGACCTTTCAAAACAACCTTCTTCTGGTCAGTGTGGGACTCATGGCCGTGTGCCCTATCATTTGCCTGAGCCGCGGCGGTGCTTTCGTTGATTTCGTGCTTGTTGCAGCCGCCCCGCTCTGCCTGGGACTCTCCAGTCTCCTTCGCTCGCGTCAGGATCCCTCGGCTTCCCGTAAAAACACGTCGGGATTCTGGAAACTGGGTGTTTTTCCAGCCGCCGTTCTGGCCTTTGGCCTTTATCAGGGCTGGCACTCCTTATCCTTGCGCCTGACAGCCGCGGAGGGCGGTTTGGATGCTCGCCGGCAGATGTGCGAGGACGCCCAGCCCATGGTTGCTGATTTTCCCGCCTATGGCACGGGTCCTGGAACTTTTGAGACGGTCTTCGAACTCTATCGGATTGTGGCCAGCACCTATTGGGCGGCGCAATTACACAACGACTGGCTTGAGACACGGATCACCTTCGGTTGGGTGGGCAGCGCACTGATCGCTTTGGCTTTTCTGGATCTTCTCTCCCTCTGGTTCCGACGGGTAGGACCGGGTAACAACCGTGATTTGGTTTTGATGATCTGGCTGGCCTTGGCTGGCTGCCTTGTCCATGCGCGGTGGGATTTTCCCTTTCAAATCTATTCCATCCTTTTCTTGTTCCTCATCCTTTGCTCAATCCTTTCTTTGCAGTCAATGTCAAGAACGCGGACGGGATGAATCCAAGAGGCTTGCCTGTGGCGCTCCTACGGAGCTTGGCTACAGAGCGCCAAGGGCAAAGCGCCAAGGGCAAAGCGCGAAGAGCAAAGGGCGAAGAGCAAAGGGCGAAGAGCAAAGGGCGAAGAGCGCCGTTTGGCGCTTGGCGCCTAGCCCTTGGCCTTCCTTCTTCTAGTTCTCAGGCTTCGATCTTGGCGCTTTCCTCGCGCTTCTTCGCGCCGCCCTTTTTGCGGCCTTTTGAGCGCGTGGTATCGGTGAGGTTATAATCCTTGTAATTGTAGTAGTAGTAATAACCTGTGCTGGAGGGGCGCACGGAATTGAATACGATGCCCAACACCTTCACCTGACGATGGTATAACATGTCCAGCGCCGCTTGTGCGACGCGCCCCGAGGTTTGTTCCGCCCGCAACACAAACAGGGTCGTATCTGCATGCGGCGCCAGACTGGTGACGTCATCCGCCGCCATCACCGGAGCGGTGTCTATGATCACATAATCGTATTTGGCTGACGCTTGCTTCAGGAAGGCGGGGGTCGCCGGGCTGAGGAACAGTTCGCTTGAGGACTGGGTGGTATCTCCGCGGGGGATCAGGAAAAGGGTGGGGAATTTTGTCGCCACCACCGCCTCTTCCCAAGGGAGTCCCTTGCCAAGAATCCCGGACAGGCCGGCGCCAGGCTCCAAATCGAAGCGTTTATGCTGCACACCCTTCCGCAGGTCGGCATCCACCAGCAACACCCGCGAGCCCGTCAGTGCCAGGATCACCGCAAGATTGGCCGAGGTGAGCGATTTGCCCTCGTTCGGGATTGAACTGGTGACCAGAATGGTCTTGGGTTGGATGCCCGTCTGACTCATGTACAGGAGGGAGGAGCGCAGATTCCGATACGCCTCCATGAAACCATGGCGGGTGTCATCCAATTGGATCAGCGGGGTTTCGCCGGTGGACTCGATGACCTTTTCCCGGGGGATCTGGACCAGCACCTCTTCGGAAAAGACATCCTGCAACTCCGCCAGAGAATTCAAGCGGTCATCCAACCGGTCGATAATCAAGAGGATTGCCAGGCTCAAAGCCAGGCAGCCCAAGCCATAGGTCAGGGGCTTCTGGAGTTCTCCGGAGGGGGGCACCAGAGCGGCGGGGGTGGCGTTTTCGGCGATGGACACGCTCTCGCCGGTGATACCCTTGTTCACGTCAATGGTCTGAATGCTGGCGAGCAGCTGTTCGTAGAGGGATTGGATGCGTTGGGCGCTGGATTTAAGGCGCTGGTATTCTGCCGTTTTGCGGCTTAATTCCACCACTTTAACATTCCAAATCTTCACGTCGTTTTCCGTGTTGCGGATTTGCGCTTCGAGGGCCACTTTCTTGTTCTCCAACTGGTCTGCCGTTTCGCCTCGGAACATTTCCAGAAGCCGTTCCGCGCGCACAATCTCCTCCTTCAGGGCGATGACCTTGGGGTGTTTGGGCCGCAGGAACTGGCTGAGATCCTGCAAATCCGCTTTCTGAAGCATCACCTGTTGCTTGGCTTTGAGATACTCCTGACTGGGCTGGTCGTTGGAAGACTGGGCCGGGCTGTTGGAAATGGAGGAACCTGCCGGGCTGTTCGTGCCGGCCACAGGTGCCGTGGACCCGATTGTCGCCGCTTGACGCTCGAGGTTTTGATCCAGAGTCAGGGTGTTGAGGAGGTTATGCTCGGATTTCATGTCCTCAAGCTTCTGATTGAGGCTGGAGACATAGGAGCCTACGCTGTTGCCCTGCTGCTGGAGCCAAAGCAGGCTGTTGGTGCTCTCGAAGGAAACGATCTCCTCCTGGGCGGCGCGCAGTTCCCGCGACAAGGTCTGCGTCTCCTCGATCATATCGGCCACCGTGTTGTCCGAGGCCTGTTTGCGCATCTCCCGCTTCAGGTTGATGTATTCCTCCATGGAAGCCTGCACGAATTTCTGAGTCGCTTCCGGATCGATCCCATAGGCTCTGAAGATGAAGATGCTTGTTTTGGGAGAGACGGAGACGCGGAGCAGGACGGGTTTGGACTGTAAATTGGTGCCAGAGGCCGCCATGCGGAAGCTTGCCCGGTTGCTCACCACGTCGCTGACCATCAGCTCGGCTTGGGTCCCCAGAAAGTTGTTCAAGTCCTCGCTGTAGCCGCCGCCGCCCACCTTGTCGTTGTTCACCTTCAGGCTGACAATCATCCGTCCGACCGAGGTGAAGAGCGGGGTGGGCGTCTGATAAACCGCAATGCCCGCCGCCACACCCACCACCGAACCGACCACCGGCACCCACCACTTCCTGGTGATCAGGTCGAGGTAATGATTGAGTTTGGTCAGGAGCGGGTTTTTTCGTCTCGAACGGCCTTCCTGTTCCTGCGGATTCTCGTCAATCATAATACGACTCAAAAATTAATCAGCCGCGACGACACGATAATCGAATCGTCCGGTTTCAAAATCACGTCCTTTTCCGTCTGCCCGCCCTCGAGAATCTCCGTCATGTTCAACTCCATGATTTTCTTGGATGCGGACTCGGAGCCGCCGCGGACGAGTTTGACCTTGCTCTTGTTGGCGAAGTCGGCGAACCCGCCGGCTTTGAGGATGGCTTTTCCGGCCGTCAGATTCTCACCCACTCCAAGATCGACCGGCCCTTGGCTCTTCACCTGTCCCCAGATATACACACGGCCCAGAACCTTGTTGGCCACATCCAGCGAAACGATGACCGTGGCGCGGTAATAATACTCCTTTTCCAGCAGGCTCTTAAGCTGTGCTGCAAGCTCTTTGCAGGTCTTGTCCACCACCGGCACCCGCCCCACATAGGGCAGATTCAACTCTCCGGAATCCGTCACCATCAGACTTCGGGGTTGGTCCCGGTCTTCCAGAATCTGGAAGCTTATGGTATCGCCTACCCGCAGCTTGTAGATGTCGTCAGCCACATAGCCGCTGGGGTTGGCGGGGAGTTGGCCCTTTTGCGCCGGAACCCCTGCCGGTATGCCGCCTGAGTTGGAGGTGTCCGCAGCCCGGGTGGGGAGGATCAAAACCCCGCACAGCCATGCCATTAAGAGGCAGCAGGCGGACACTTTCCCAGAGTTGAGCCTCACTACGAGACGCTTTTCCATAATTCCCTTCATCATAATCCGCACCGCCTTTGTCCCAGCAAGGAACGTGCCGATGCCCGCCCTTGAACGCAGCCGGTCATCGCCCGTCTCCCGTCTCTTGCAAATTGTTCATAACAATGGATTGTGCGCTTTTGCCCGGGCCGAAACAATTCAATTTGACTTCCAAATGGCCGGATCCGACCCCGGTTTTACCAGAGTTGCCATTGCAGATTCAGGTTGAACATGTTGTTGACATAATCCCGGTCGGCCTGATCCGAATTGCGCAGAGCCGCCTGATATCCAACGCTGCCCGTCAGTTTCCTGGTGACCTTATGGCCCAAGCTGACTCCGGCCACATATTGTTCAAAGGTCTCGCCCCGGGCAGTCGATCCCCAGGTCCCCTGCGAGCCTTGGTTAAACTGGAGGGTGGTGGAAAGCGTGGTGGACCGCAGCACGGCCCAACTCGTCGCCCAGTTGATGAAATAGAGCGGAGTCTGGCTGGCCGAGACCGCCAAGCTGGTGCTCCG
>CAIQOK010000147.1 GCA_903873415.1 uncultured Verrucomicrobiota bacterium
AAAAGGCGATTTTCATCGCCTGAAAAGCGCTGCCGCGAATGAAAGCCCCAAAACCGGACAGTGAAATCAAGCGTTTTTTGGTTTTATTTCGGTTTTATACTCGCCGAAAACGCCCGCCTCTCTTTTTCAGACAGGCTCTTAGCCAATCCCACGAAATCAGCAGTTCCCCAAGACAGCAGCCCGAGTCGGCGCGCACGCCCTTGAGCCGGATGTGACGCGGCAGTTTCCCGGCCGATGAATTGTAAATCTCCAGAAAAATACGCCTGCACCCATTGACAGGCGACCCGAGCGATCTCGAGCAGCTCGGGCAGGAGTGGATGGCGGCGCATATGGGCGACATGGGAGAGCCATCGTGCGATGAAAGCTGCTGATGCGTGAAGCCGCGGGCTATCGCCTTTCAGTGGGATTTAAGCTCAGACTCAAATGAAAATGTACCGGCCACCGTTTGGTGATCCGATTACTTTTTTGAGTTGTTTTTATTCGCCACCAATCATTTCCCATTGGGTTGCACCTTTCCACCCATATGAATTCGGATAAGCTTGTCTGGTGCCTCCGTGGCAGCAGGCTTGCCTGCCTGCTCCCTGCGCGAAAGAAGTCCAAACTTCAGTCTTGTGCGGAAAAAAGCGATGCAGTAAGGGGTTGTTTTTGACATTCTTATTAATTATGACCACCCGCCGCGCTTTTCACCTCCTCTTTTTTCCAGCTCTCCTGTTCGGCGCCATGCTGGCGACGCACGGCGCCCCAGCCATACCGGTTGGCACAGGAGTCAAATACGAACTGATAGGACGTCTGGAGATTGACCGGCTCAACCGGATACTCACCAACGATGCGCCCGCTTTCACAGGGCAGTCCGTGGCCTACACCCCGGCCCGCAATGCGGTGCGGCTTTTCCGCGTCACCTATCCATCCTTTATGCCCGAGCGGGCAAACAGGCCGACTCTGGCCTCGGGACTGATTGCAATTCCTGTGACAGGCGGCAAGACGATGCCGCTTGTTTCCTACCAACACGGAACGGTGGTTTTGGGAAAGCACGCCGTCCCGTCTTTCCCGGAGGAATCACCCGAAACGCTGCTGATGTTGGCCCAATTCGCCGGCCAAGGATATGTCGTCATCGGTGCCGACTACTTCGGTCTGGGGACATCCCCGGAGGCGGAAGGCTACACCGTGATGGGCAGCCACGAGCAAGCCTGCCTCGACCTGTATTCCGCCTCGCAGGGGGTGCTTGAAAACGAGGGGATCAAAACGTCCGGATTCTTTCTAAGTGGTTGGTCCCAAGGTGGTTTGGTGACAATGGCATTGGTTGCGAAGTTTGAGAACATCGCCATCCCGGTGCGGGCTGCGGGAACTGCTGCGGCCCAATGCGATGCCTTTGCCATGCTGAACGGCTACCTTTCATTCCCTCGAAAAATCGACGCCCCATGGGTCTGCACACTGTTTATTCTATCGGCCTTTTCCTATGAGCAATACTACGGTCTGCCGGGTCTTGCGGAGGCGCTGTTCACCCCGGAGCAATATGAACTGGCCCGCCGGATTTACCGCAAAGAGCCCGTCAAACCGGAAGAGTTTCCAGGCGACCTTCATAAGCTTATCCGCAAGGACTACTTTGACCCTCAATATTTTGCCCAATCAGCCTATGGCCGGCTCATGCACCAGGTCGCGCCTTACCGCCGGGTAATCAAGACGCCGGTCCAAATGTATTACGGGGATATAGACGAGTGCCTTTCGGTTGGAATCGCGCGCCTGCCAATGGTGTACCAACAAAGCATTGGAAACGACACGGTCGAGGCGATCTCGGCCGGTGCAAGCGCAAATCATCGCGGAGCTTTTGCCGTGGCGGTGGCCCGCTGGAAAACCTGGTTTGATCTGCAGGCCTCCAAGTAACCCGTCCCTTGGACAGCCAAACGCATCCGGTCGGGTTGCCGCACCCCGGATGCGCCTGAGTTGCGGCAACCCAGGTTCGATGAAATGCAACCGCCCTGCGGCATGGTCAATCCGCACACGACCGGCAATCAAGCATCCGCTTGGTGCGCAATCCAATCCTTCTCCCGTGACAAGGTGGCGTTCAATCGGCCCACGGCTTACCGTCAGGTCACCCTCATGGGAGGAGGGGACACCCATCAAACCGCTCTAGGTTCACAGGCTTGAAGGCTGCAATGAGCCCCCCCTCTCACATCTCAGGTTTCCACCTTCATCCTTGTATTCAAAACTCCGGAAGACCGACCTGTCGCCGACGGTGATTGACCAGACCCGGAAAGGGGTTTACTAGCAGCTGGAGGTCAACCGGGGGCTGCCGGCGCAATTGCCGATGAAATATTTCACCAAGACGGACGCGAAGTGAACGATCAATGAAGAGGTGAAAAAACTCGTGGAATTCCGCCGGATGAACCTAGTCAAGCCCTGCCCATCACGACGGTGTTCGACATCATGTTCATCCGGAATGTGATGATTTATGAAGCGGTGTTCCGCCTGAGCGCGGCGCGAATTCTTGCGCTGGCGGTCGCCGCCGCCGGAGGTTTTCTCAAACGGGAAGTCCCGGCCTGTGGATTGGACGAGAGGGCGCTCTGGCGCCATTCCGTGGCAGCCGCAGCTGAGACGCTGGGTTGCGTTGCCTCAATTCCACTGCCTCCGAAGACTTTCACCGTGGCACTCCCGCATGACCTCGGCAAATTGGTCATGAACCACTTTCTGAGCCCGGCGGATCCGGAAATGATCCACCGGGCGCAAACGGAAGGTGGGCTGGACCCGCTTGCCGCCGAGAGCCAGGTCCTTGCCGTCCACCACGGTGAAATCGGAGGGATCGTCGCCCAGCATTGGAAGCTGGCGGACCGCATAGTCAAGGGGATCCTCTATCATCACGACCCCGGATCAGGTGCCGCCGCCGTTTATGATCCGGTATAATTTGGCAAACCTTGTGGCCAAGCAGATTGAACCCGTGCCCCGGGTCTTGCATTTGGATGAGGAATCCCTGGCAAGATTGGGGCTTGGAGAAGATCGGATTAAGCCACTGGTTGCCGCAGCGAAGGTTCATTTTCAAATCGTCAGCACCCGCTATAACACGGTTGAACCCCGCGTTGGGAAACGGCTGACCCTACGCCGGCTGATCAACCGCAGTCTGCTGGATTGCACACGCGGCACGGCGAGTCAGTGCGGCGTCCCACGGGCATGACGCCAAGCATGCAGCATTTGCTCCACGATTTCGTCACACCCCACGCCGTGCTTGACCTGGGCAAAAACAAACGGCCCGCCGCCCCGCATCCTCCGGGTGTCCCGCTCCATCACATCCAGATCGGCCCCCACAGCCTGTGCGAGATCGGTCTTGTTGATGACCAATAAATCCGTCTGGGTGATGCCCGGTCCGCCCTTGCGTGGAATCTTGTCCCCGCCGGCCACATCGATGACCTGGATGGTGTAGTCGGCCAGTTCCCGGCTGAAGCAGGCGGCCAGATTATCCCCGCCGGATTCGATAAGCATAAGGTCGGGATTGAACAGCCGATGCAGCTCCTCAAGTGCAAGCAGGTTGGCCGAGATATCCTCGCGGATGGCTGAGTGCGGACACCCCCCGGTCTCCACGGCCCGGATGCGTTCGGCAGGCAGGGCGCCATGCCGGGTTAGGAACTCCCCGTCTTCCCTGGTGAAAATATCGTTGGTGACCACGGCGATGTTCATCGTCTTGCGCAAGCGCAGAGAGAGTTGGAGCATCAACGCTGTTTTCCCGCTGCCTACCGGTCCGCCCACGCCGATGGTGAAAGCGCGCCGCAAAAAATCCCGGTCCAGCGGCGGTTCGCGGTGATTGAAGTGCCCCGGGTGATCGGCAGTATCCTGCGAAGGTCCATTGCCAGCTTGAGATCGGAAATGAAGGAGTCGGTTCATAAATCAACTTTGAAACAAACGGGAGTAAAGGCGGTCCTGGGCACCCTGCCACAAATCGAGCAGCGGCGCGGTTTGGGCAATGTTTTCAGGCGTTAGGTTGGCGCAGTTCTGGAGAATCCGCCCGGCCACCGGGGACAGGTGCTGTTGGAGAATCTGAGCTTCCATAGGGCCGACAATGTTCAGCCGCACGCCCGCGGTGACCATGCCACGAAGCTGGCAGAAGAAAAAGAGGCCGGCGGTGGTGGCACGCGAAACCCCGAGCCGCCCCAGAGAGCAGCCGAAAACAGGGGCGAAATGCCCACAGGCCAAAGGCTCAGACTCGTTCACCGATCGCAATCCGGAAGGATAAATCCTTTCGACGGCCGCCAGAAACGCCCTGCCCTGGGAGCGGCTGGCACGGTTGGCCACATGGTTGGTGGTAAACGCATCACAGAGCCCGTCCCATTCAGCCACTCTGGCTGGCTGATCAAACGCGGCGGTGACAAACGGCAAGGAGGCATGGCCGAGTTGCTGCAAGCTGGCTTCAAGAAAAGACGCCAACTCCTTGCGATCACGAACCTCACTTTGCTGCCACGCCGCCTCCAACCCCGCGGAATGGGCAAACCCTCCGGTCGGAAAGGCGGAGTCGGCAAGTTGCCAGAGCATCCATTGCTGGAGAAACTCACCGGCATCCGGTTGGATCGCCATCGTATTTTCGGAGAACTTGTGTAAGTCGTCATTAAGCCCGCCGGCTTGGGTCAACACCCCTAAACCGGGCCCCGGACGGGCAACCGGGGTGGCGACAAAAGGCGGGGGCCCATGCACAAGGGGCACCGGAAATGGACTGTTCGGAGTCAAAACAGATAATAACGCTGGGCAAGCGGCAACACCTGCGCCGGCTCGCAGGTCAGCAATTCACCATCCGCACGAACCTCGTAGGTTTCCGGATCCACTCTGATGTTCGGCATGGCCTGATTCCATTTCATGTCCTTCTTGCCGAGCCGGCGGCAGCCTTTCACCGCTTCGATGCGTTTGGTCAAACCGTAGCCCTGGGGGACCCCTTTCTGCATGGCCAACCCGCTGACGAAGGCAATGGAAGTGCAGCCCATGGCGGTGCCGAAACTGCCAAACATGGGACGCATGTAAACGGGCTGCGGCGTGGGAATACTGGCATTTGGATCTCCCATCTGCGCCCAGGCGATAAAGCCCCCTTTCACCACCATTTCCGGCTTCGCGCCGAACATGGATGGTTTCCACAGCACCAGATCGGCGAGTTTACCGGCTTCAATGGAACCGATCACATGGGCCATGCCATGGGCCAGAGCGGGGTTGATCGTGTATTTGGAGATATAACGTTTGATGCGCAAATTATCGTTGTCCCCCTTCTCACCCGCCAAGCGCCCGCGCTGTTTTTTCATCTTGTCGGCCGTCTGCCAGCTGCGCGTGATCACCTCGCCGATTCGGCCCATCGCCTGGGAATCCGAACTCATCATGCTGATCGCGCCCAGATCATGGAGAATATCCTCGGCGGCGATGGTCTCGCCGCGAATGCGGCTTTCGGCGAAGGCGACGTCTTCCGGCAGGTTCGGGTCCAGGTGATGGCACACCATCAACATGTCGAGATGCTCGTCAATGGTGTTGACGGTGTAAGGCCTAGTAGGGTTGGTGGAACTGGGCAGGACATTGGGCTCGCCGCAAATCCGAATGATATCCGGAGCATGGCCGCCGCCGGCACCCTCGCTGTGATAGGTGTGAATCGTGCGGCCCTTGAAAGCCGCAATCGTGCCCTCGACAAAGGCGGACTCGTTCAACGTGTCCGTGTGGATCGTGACCTGCACGTCATGGGTGTCGGCCACGCCAAGACAGCAATCAATCGCGGCGGGCGTCGTGCCCCAATCCTCATGCAGCTTGAGTCCGATCGCCCCGGCTTGGATCTGGTCCACCAAGCCCGCCGGCAAGGATGTGTTGCCTTTGCCGGTGAAACCGAAATTGAGAGGCAATGCGTCCACCGCCTGCAGCATCTGTCGAAAATAAAACGGAGCGGGAGTGCAGGTGGTGGCGCAGGTGCCCACCGCCGGCCCCGTGCCCCCGCCCACCATCGTGGTGAGTCCCGAAGCGATGGCCTCATAAGCCTGCTGCGGACAGATGAAATGAATATGAGTATCGATGCCGCCCGCCGTAACAATCAAACCCTCCCCGGCGATGACTTCGGTGGTCACGCCGACGGCCATGCCCTTGGTCACCCCCGCCATCATATCGGGATTTCCCGCCTTTCCCAAACCGGCGATCAATCCGTTTTTGATTCCGATGTCGGCCTTGTAAATGCCCGTGTAATCCACCACCAGAGCATTGGTGATCACACAGTCCAAGGCATCCTTGGCACCGAGGCCGGCAGCCTGCCCCATGCCGTCACGGATAACTTTGCCCCCGCCAAACTTGCATTCATCACCGTAGACAGTGAAATCCTTCTCGACTTCGAGGATGAGCGAAGTATCTCCCAGCCGGACCTTGTCGCCGGTGGTTGGGCCGAACATTTCGCCGTAGTGGGCGCGTTTCATTTTATGCGACATAAGAGCATTATTGGCTGGAAAAATCCCGTTGCCCGACCCGTTTCAATGCGGCTTTTTTTCCAGCCGCAGAAACCTTTCCGCCCGCCAGATTGTTTCCGCCGCAAATGACCCGTTTGCCGGCGATTTCCACCAGCCGTACCGTCTTGGTCTCGCCGGGTTCAAAGCGCACCGCCGTTCCGGCCGGAATATCCAGGCGCATGCCATAGCCAGCGCCCCGGTCGAACTGGAGCGCCGCATTTACCTCGATGAAATGATAATGACTGCCAATCTGGATCGGGCGGTCGCCCAGATTGACGACTGGCAGCTCGACCGTGGAACGACCGGCGTTCAGCTCAATCTGCCCGGGAAGTGTTTCGATTGAACCTGGAACAATACCGTCAGAGGTGGTTTGGAAGAGGATCAGGTCGGGCACGGGCAGAAAGCTGCCGTGCAGAGCCAGCGCCAAGTGACCATCGGCACGGGCGATGGGATGATGCACCGTGACGAGCTTGGATCCGTCCGGAAAGGTGCCCTCGACCTGCACATTGTGCAGCATCTCGGGAATCCCGGGCATGACTTGGTTGCGCCCGAGCAGCTGGCGTCCGAGATTCATCAACTCGGCGACCCTCTTCCCGTCACGAATGAATTCCAACAGGACCGCGGCAATCAAGGCGACGGTTTCGGGGTGGTTGAGGCGCAGCCCCCTGGCCAGGCGTTTCTGGGCCAGAAAGCCGGCATTGTGCAGGAGCAACTTGTCAATTTCCCGGGGTGAAAGATGCATACATCAGATTCTTTAAAACAGTTCCACGCACGGACAACCGATTGACATTCGAAAACAAACTTCCATGCAATTCAAGCGCATGTTTTTTGCCGGGGCAGGATCACCATTTCCGGGCCCAAGGATCGTCCCCCAGCAATTCAGCCACGAATGCCAAGTGCGGCAGCAGTTCCTGACGGACCAGCTCCACGCTTTGGCCGGCGACCCTCAAAAGAGCGCCGCCGCGGCAGGGGCTCACGCTGGAGACCAGCGCGCCGCGACGATTGACTGGGCGGCCGGCCATACCCGCCAGCAAACCGTCCACCGCGCCCTTCATGCCCGAACCCATCAAAGCAAGCATCGCCACGCAATTGAATCTCCCCATGTGCCCGCGGTCCTCAGGTGTCCCGAGCAAAATGGAGTCGACGAAAACGCTTTCGCCATCGACGTAGACATCATTGCGGCTTTCAAAACGATCAAAAATCCAGCGTTCGCCTCGCGCGGCACGGCCCGAGGTGAACCAGTCCAGCAGGACCAGACCGGCCCCCGCCTCCAGCCGGAACTCCTGACGCTGTGTGAAACGCGATCCGGCATAGGGCTGCACCGGATCAGGTGCGAAAACGAGCAATGCGCCAGCCCCCAGATGCGCCGTGGTAACATGCGAACACTGGAGCTGGGCAGGATTGCAATAGATTTTAGTCGACGACTGGGTGCCTAGATAACAACCGGCGCCGGCACCGATGGAGAGCCAAAGCCGGGTTTGATCGCCGGCCACCAATCCCCCGCCGAAACTCGTGGTGCAGGCATGAACACTTTTGCCACGGGACACCGGGGTTAGGATTTTCATCGGACTGGTCGAGTAGACGGATGTCACGGTGCTCTGACCGAAAACGATTTCGACCTCAAGCAGCCCTTGACCGCCGCGGTCGCCGAGACTTGAAACTGACAAAAGCGGGTTCAAACGGTCAGGTGGGTTTTGACCACTTCATCATTCAGATGCGAGATGGGCCCTTCGGCGACAACGGCACCCCGGTCCAGAATGTAAAAACTGTCTCCCACGTTCAGACAGAACTCCAGGTATTGTTCCACCAATAGGATGCTGATCCGTCCCTCCTGCTTGATCTTCAAAAGCGTCTCCCCGATGAGGTCGATAATGTTGGGTTGAATCCCCTCGGTCGGTTCGTCGAGGATCAGGATTTTCGGGTCTGTCAGCAGGGCGCGGGCGATGGCCAGTTGCTGCTGCTGCCCGCCACTGAGCACCCCGCCCTTGCGTTGGAGGAAATCCTTCAGGATGGGGAACAGATCCAGAACACGGTCCACCTGCCCGTTGGGCTTGCCGCCATGAACCACAAGGCTGAGCTTGAGGTTTTCCCAGACCGTCAGATGCGGGAAAATCTCCCGACCCTGCGGCACGTAACCAATACCGGCCCTGGCCCGCTGGTCGGGCTGCTGATCCGAGACGTCGACCCCGGCAAGGGTCACCGCGCCGGAATCGGGCTTCACCAGACCGACGGCTGATTTGAGCGTGGTGGTTTTGCCGACACCGTTGCGGCCCATCAAACAGACCAGACTCCGCTCAGGCACGGCCAGGCTTACGCCGCGCAAAATCCGAGAGCCGTCAAAGCTGACGTTGATGTTGGAGAGCGATAACATTTGGAATTAGTGCTTGTCCTTCTTTTTCCGGCCCAGATAAACCTCGATCACCTGCTCGCTGTTCTGAACCTCGTCCACCGTGCCTTCACACAACACCGAGCCCTGGTGCAGCACGGTGACTTTACTGGCAATCTGGCGGACGAAGGCCATGTCATGTTCGATGACCACGATGCTATGACGGCCGGCTAGGCCGAGAAGCAATTCCCCGGTCTTGTGGGTTTCCTCGTCTGTCATGCCGGCAGCCGGCTCATCCACCAGCAAGAGCTTGGGGTCTTGGGCGAGCAGCATGCCGATTTCCAGCCATTGCTTCTGGCCGTGGGAAAGAGAGCCGGCCAACCGCCCGCCCTTGCCGGCCAGCCCGATGGTGTTCAACACCTCATCAATCCGGCCGCGCTGCGCCGGAGTTGTGCGCGAAAACAATGCCGCAAAAACACCCCGCGACCCCTTCAAAGAGAGCAGCACGTTTTCAAAAACCGTGTGGTGAATGTATACCGATGGGGTTTGGAATTTGCGGCCGATGCCCAGGCGGTTGATTTCATGCTCGCTCAACGCCGTCAGATCCGTGTCGCGGCCGAATTCCACCTTGCCGGTATCCGGCTTGGTCCGCCCGGTGATGATGTCCATCAAGGTGCTCTTGCCCGCGCCATTGGGGCCGATGATGGTGCGCAATTCGCCCTCGTCCATGTAAAAATTCAGGTCGGAAATCGCTTTGAATCCGTCGAACGTCTTGTTCACCCCTTCAAGCATCAGAACAAACGATTTGTGCGGCGTTGTCATTTAACGAATGGGGACGGCGTGGGGTTGGCGGCTGGCGGTGCTTTGGGCGTTCTGCTGAAATAGCGGCGCTTTAAAACGAGCAATTGCCCCGGCAACCCCACCATGCCTCCTGGAAGAAAAACCGTGACGAAAATAAACATTGTCCCAAGCAGAATCAGCCACAGGTCGGGATAAGCCCGCGTCGCCCAACTCTTCAAAGCGTTTACGGTGAACGCCCCAAGAATCGGGCCGACCAGGGTTGCACGGCCGCCGACGGCCACCCAGACAACGGCTTCCAGCGACTTCTCGGTGGACATTTCGCCGGGGTTGATGATGCCCACCTGCGGCACGTAAAGAATCCCCGCCAGCGAGGCGATAAGTGCGGCAAGGACAAAAACCAGGAGCTTGAAATTCGCGGTGGAATATCCGGAAAACATCACGCGGTTCTCGCTGTCGCGAATGGCGCGCTGGATCTTGCCGAATTTAGTATTAGTCAGCCACCGGCAAACCCCATAAACCAGCAACAATGCCACCCCGCTGCAGATGAACAGCGCCCGCTGTGTCACCGGGCTGCGAAGGTCGTGGCCAAGAATGAATTTGAAGTCCGTAAAGCCGTTGTTGCCGCCCATGAGCAGGCTGTTGCGAAAGAACAACAGGCACGCGGCATAAGTCAGAGCCTGGGTGAGAATGGAAAAATAAACACCCCGGATCCGCGATCGAAAGGCGAAGAATCCGAACACCGCGGAAAGCAAGCCCGGCACCAGCGCGGCCATGATCAGCGCAAAAGGCAGACTCGCGAAGGGTTTCCAGAACGCCGGAAGCCTGGTCCAACCCAGAAAAACCAGAAAGTCAGGGATGGGTTTGTGATACTGCCCCAGTTCGCCAATCATCCGCATCAGATTCATGCCCATCATGTAACCGCCGAGGCTGAAAAAAAGCGCCTGGCCCAGGCTCAGTAGCCCCGTATAACCCCAGAGGATGTCCACGCTGATGGCGAGAATGGCGTAGCAGAGGTATTTACCGTAAAGATTGATCGTGAAATTGCCTACATGCAGCCAGCTCGTTTCAGGAGCAAAGGCGTTGAGGCAGGGCAGCACCACAATTATCAGCAACGCGGCTGCGACCATCAACCAGAGTTCCAGATTTCTCGGTTTGAATTGCATGGCGGTCAATCGAGGTTACGGCTGCGGATGGAAAACAGGCCGCCAGGCTTCCATTGAAGAAAGAAGATGATGCAGACAAGCACCACAATCTTTCCGGTCACGGGCGAGCCGGTCAGCTGCTGCAGGATCTGGTCGCCCGCACCGACACCGATGGCGGCGAAAATCGTTCCCACAATGCTCCCCACCCCGCCGACCACCACGGTCATGAAGGCATTGACGATGTGATCTTGGCCCATGCCTGGCCCGACGTTCCCAATCTGCGAGAGGAAAGCCCCGGCCAAGCCGGCCAGGCCGGAGCCGAAGGCGAAAGTCAGGCGGTTCACCCGCCCGGTCCGAACCCCCATGCAGGAGGCCATATCCCGGTTTTGCATCACGGCCCGGATCAGCAGCCCAAGCGGCGTCTTGGCCAATAACAGCCAGGTGCCAAAAACGATCAGCACGGCAAACCCGATAACGAAGACGCGATTGTAACCCAGCGAAACATCATAGCAGGAGAAATGACCCAGCAGCCAGCGTGGAGAATTAACCTGAACATTATTGGCCCCGAAAAACATGCGGAAAAGCTGCTGCATCACCAACGACACTCCCCAAGTGGCCAGGAGAGACTCAAGCGGACGCCGGTACAAGAAGCGGATCACGGTTCGCTCCAAAACCAAGCCTGCGAGCGCAGCGGTCAGAAAACTCAGCGGCAGGGCGAACAGAAAATAACTCTCATACCATGCCCCGGTCGCGTTGAGTCCCGGCAACCGCAACCCGAAACCAAGCGGATGCCCGAGAAAGTGGAACGGAAGATTGACCGAAAAACCGAACCCGGCCCCGAACAGATTTTGAACCACATAGCACGTGTAGGCCCCGACGGCGATCATCTCCCCGTGCGCCATGTTGATCACGCCCATCAAGCCGAAGGTGATGGCCAGACCGAGCGCGACCACAAGCAGGATGGAGCCCAGGCTCAGCCCGCGAAAAACCGTCCCGAAAAAATTCACAACGGCCAGGTGGTCCTCAATCGCCCGGACCGCGGAGTTCGCCGCCTTCCGGACCTCGGCGGGCGCGGTGGATCTGCTGGCCAAAGACTGCAAAGACGCCACGCTGCCGATCGCTCCCAAGCGGCGCAGTTGATTGGCTGCGGCCACCTGCTTGGAGGGGTCGGACTCGCCCAACTCGAGGAGGGCAACCGCCTCGGAGATGGATTTCCGCACCGTTTTTTCGGCCTCCTTGGCAAGGCGTGATTGGAGAACACCCACGTTTTTTAACTTCTGGGAATTACCCAATTTGAGCACCGCCGAGCGCCGCACGTTCGGATCCGGATCCGAAAGCGCAATGGCATCAAGTGTTTGCTGGATCAACCCGCGCAGCCTGGCGTCAGTGTCTACGGCAGTCAGGTCGGCGGTCTGAAATCGAAGCTCCGTCCCATTGGCATCCCTTAGCACTTGCCCGTCATCCACACGCAGGGCTCGGACCTTGCCTTGAGCATCCGACTGGTCGTCCAGCAAAACAGGGATCTTGATTCCGTCCAAATCGTATGCAAAGAGTGAGTCCCGCACCCAAGCATTCAACACCTCGCGAACCACCGGCGAACCGGATTCCCCTAATTCACCCAGAATGCTCTGCTGCTCTCCCTCCGCACTGAGGATGGCCCGAGCCAGGCTGGATCGCAGCCTTGGATCCTCTTGGGCTCCGGCCTTAAGGCCATGGAGCAGGAACCCGCAAAGGAGCACGGAAGAGAGTTTGGAAAAGACATTCATTTCTAAAAAAGGGACGGAGGACTTTTCCTCCGCCCCCCACATGAACAAACAACAAACAACAAACCAACCTCACAGCGGACGCCTGGAAACCCCAGGCATCCAAAAACTATTTTTTCTGTGCCAACTTGGCAGTGAGATCCTTCAGCATGAATGGCTCGCCATAAACCTGGGGATAGGTCTCAAGGATCTTGAATTGGCCATTCGCCTTGGTTTCGCCCATGAACACATCCTTGGTGGCATGATGGTTTTTCTGCATGGTTATCTTGCCACCGGGGCCGTTGAACGCCACAGCGCCGGATTCCAAGACTTCGCGAACCTTGTCAACATCGAATGAGCCGGCCTTTTCGGCCGCGGCCTTCCACAGATACACCCCGTCATAGGAAAGCACTATCGGACTGTCCACCGCCCGCTTTTCCTTCACCACTCCGGAATGGTTTTGGGTCTTGAGCCAACCGTTCCAGTTTGCCAGAAAGGTCTTGTTGACCGGGGTGGGCAGGGACATGAAGTAAGTCCAGCAACCCAACTCGCCGACCAGATCCTTGGTGGGCAGGGCGCGAAGCTCGTCTTCAGCCAGACTGAAGGAAACCACCGGGCAATCCGCCGCGCTGAGGCCTGCGGCGGCGATTTCCTTGAACAGCGGTACGTTGGAGTCGCCGTTGACCGTGTTCAACACACAGGCGTCACCGCTGGCGGCAAACTGCTTGATGTCCGCCACAATCTGCTGGTAGTCGCTGTGCCCGAACGGGGTGTATTTGCCTGCGGATATCACATTGCCGGCGTCATCCTTGCGGAATCCGCCCCCGATGTTTTCGATCGGGATGCCGTGCAGCAACAGGTATTTGTAGAGGATCAGATTCGTGGTCTGGGGATACACGTAATCGGTTCCAATCAGATAGAATTTTTTCTTGCCGAGCTTGAGCAGGTAATCCACCGCGGGCGTGGCCTGTTGGTTCACCGCTTCCGCCGTGTAGAAAATGTTCTTCGATAGCTCCTCCCCCTCATACTGCACTGGGTAAAAAAGCATGCCGTTGTCCTTTTCAAACACCGGGAGGACCGACTTGCGGCTCACCGAGGTCCAGCAGCCGAACACTGTGGCGACCTTGTCCTGCTCCAGCAGCTGTTTGGCTTTTTCGGCAAATAAAGGCCAGTTGGAGGCTCCGTCCACAATCACCGGTTCTATAGTGTAGGATTTGCCACCCAGCTTCACCCCGCCCGACTTGTTGATCTCATCGAAAGCAAACAAGAGCACGTCGCGCAGGGAGGTTTCGCTGATGGCCATCGTGCCGCTGAGGGAATGCAGAATGCCGACTTTCACGGTTTCGGCCGGAGCGTGGACGGCCAGAAGCCCTAGCATGGCCGCAGTGCCGAGGATTTTATTGAATATTAGTTTCATAGGAATTGGATTGGGAATTTCAAACTATGGTTTTTACGGGTAATTGTAAGTGGTTAATTGGAATCGCGTCAGTGTTAGAACAGATAGGAAACACCCATTCCCAGGAGAACACGGTTTTCCTCTTTGCCGAACCCATCCTTTAGGGTCGTGTGATCGTAGCGCACCTCAGGCTGGATCTTCACGTTGGCCGCCGGCTTGATGTTAAGGGTCAAGGCAAAGCTGTAGATGTCCTGCCCGTTATTAAAAGCAAAACCCAGAGGGTCTGTCTTGCCCGGCTCGCTTCCGGACATGTCTACCCCATCCTGATCCGTGATATATTCCGCGCGCAACGCGGCCGACACAGTGTCGGTCAGGCCGTAAGAAAACCACCCGCCAGCCGAATACACCGGATGGTCTCCCGTAACAGTCCCGAAATTGAAATAATCCAGTTCCGTTCCAATGTTGAACTTGTCAGTGACCTTCCAGCCGCCCAGCATCGACGCCCCGTCCACATACAAGCCCGCACTCTCGCGACCGAAAAACCCGACATAGCTCAGCCATACATTATCCACAGGCTTGATCCCCAAAGCGCCCATGAAGGTTTTGGCCCCGTTGTTGTCCACGGGCCCGGCATACACCCCGTTTTGAACGCGCACCTTCAGGTCCACTTTATCGGTGAACGAATAGCCGGCCTGAACCCCGGCAGCAGGACCGTTGCCGGTGTAGAACCACTGATAACCCTGAGAAAAATTGTCGTTCGCTGCGCCCCCGTCCCCCGATTCATAGTTGAGAAGTGAAATCAGCTCGCCCGCCTTCACATCCACCCCCGTGCCGATGGGCAAATTCATTTCCACATACGCCTCGCGCACCGCGCTGAACCCCGTGACACCCGACCCCGAATTCACAATCGGCGCATCCTGACCAAACATCAGCGACGCCCGGTAGCCCGCATCAAACTTGTCCCCGCTATGCTCCACCGCCGGGCTGGCCACCGTCAGCTTCACCTTGTTGAGGTCGAATGAACCGGATTGCCGGTTCCAAAGATAGCCCGGGGAGGTTCCGCCCGGCGGATTGCTCGTGTCATAAAAATACGAGGCCGTCACAAAGCCGCTCACACTCATGTCCGACATCGCGGAGACAAACTTCGGATTTTTTTCCGCACCCGGGGTGATGCCTTCTTTTTTGAGAAGCTCCTCAAGCGCCACGACCCGCGCCTTGAGATCCTCGCTGGAAGCCGCCTCAGCGGCTCCTAGATGATGGATGCCTGTCGCCATGATTGCGCCAAGGCAGAACGTGTTACCGATAGGAATCAAACGTTTCAGTTTCATAGTTTTTCAATTAACCGATCTCTCATAAGTCCAGCGGGAGTCATTGGCTTCCCGCCGGACACCCTCTGGGTTGTTCAAAAGCTGTATGGTTCTTACAGCCGCCTCTACGCGAAGCTCCCGCTGTGCCACCCCCGCCACTCCGGTCGTGAAAAGTTTTCACCCACATGAACAAAAAGGCTCATCGTTGTGTAAGCATTTGTTTAACAATTATTTAAAACAGTATTCCCCGCGCAAAACCCGTCTGGAATCCGCTTTAATCCCGCCGCACTTGCGGCCCGGATTTTTTCTGAAGCCGTGGGGCTGCGGGATTTTTATCAGCGTGCCAGCAAATACACACCCCGATGACCACACCGCCCCCAATCCACCGTGAATCCTTCACCTCTCCCCCTTTTCCGGCTCATCCGCGGCATTCAATCCTCCGCTTACAAACTGGTCAAACCGCCAAGATTCGGCATACTGCCGACTTATTAAACAAGACCACCAAGGGCCAGGCAGCCAGGCCCGCCGATTGAGAGCCAAATCATGCACGAACAAATCCTGAAATTGCTCGCACAGCCGGACTACTCCCCATCCAATGTTCCGGAGCTGCTCCGGCAACTCCGCCAGCCTCCGTCCCGGCAGCAGGAGCTTCAGCGCGAATTGCGCACTCTGGAAGAATCGGGTCGGATCATCCGCACCAAGGGCAACCGCTACATCGTCTCGGTTGATGCCGATCTAATACCAGGCCGGATCCAGATCAACCGCCAAGGCAAGGGTTTCCTGCAACCAGACGACGCCGCTTTAAAGGAAATCATGATTCCCCAGGACGCCACTTCCACCGCCCTGCACGGGGACCGCGTCCTGGTGCGGCGGGAAGTTCGGGCCCGTGGATTGCATGCGCAGCCCTCGGCGCAGGCCACCGGTTCAGTGATCCGAATTCTCGAGCGCAAACGCACTCAAATCGTGGGCACGCTGCAGCAGGGCCGGCAGTTTCTTTTTGTGATTCCGGACGACCCTCGAATACCGCAGGACATCTATGTGCGTCCGCCGCGCGATGTCGGCCGCAATGCCAACATCGGGGACAAGGTTGTGGTGGAGCTGACGGAGTGGAAGTCGCGCCACACAAACCCCGAAGGCGAAATCATCGAGGTTCTCGGGGCCCCCGATGCGGAGGGCGTGGACATGTTGTCCGTGCTCCGCCAATACCAGCTGCCACTCCACTTTCAAAAGGACGTTCTGACCGAGGCCCGCGCCATCGGCGCCAGCGTCGCCGCCGCAGAACTGGTTGGCCGCGAGGATTGCCGCAATCTTCCCGTTGTGACCATTGATCCGGATGACGCCAAGGATTTTGATGACGCCATTTGTCTGCAGCGCCTCACGCCAGATCAGTGGAAGCTCTGGGTGCATATCGCCGATGTTTCCCACTATGTGAAACCGGGCACCGCGCTGGATGCCGAGGCGCGCAAACGCGGCAACTCCACCTATCTGGTCGACCGCGTCATCCCCATGCTGCCGGAGGCGTTGAGCAATGAACTTTGCTCGCTCAAACCGGACGTCGACCGCCTTACCAAGTGCGTTGAATTTGTCGTCTCGAACGAGGGTCGAGTTCTGAACGTCAGATTTTATGCGGCCGCCATCCATTCCCGGCGCCGCTTCACCTACAACCAAGCCCTCACCATCCTCCAGCGCCAACCCGAAGGCCCCCTTGAGCAGATGCTTCATGACGCCCATAAACTCGCGCAACAGATTCGCCGGCTCCGTTTCAAGGCCGGCGCCCTGGCCCTGGATTTCCCCGAGACCAAAATCCGCCTCGATGACCAGGGCCGGGTGGAGCGTCTCGAGAGGATGGAAAACGACGTCTCGCATCAACTCATTGAGGAATACATGCTTCTGGCCAATGAGGCGGTGGCCGCGCAGTTGATGAGCCGGAATCAGAAGGCCATCTACCGGGTCCATGAGGAGCCCGACCCGCGGCGATTGAACGAATATCGAGAGGATGTTCTCAGCCATCACGTGCCCTGCGGCAACTTAAGCAAGCGCCCGGAAGTATCCAAGCTGCTCAACACCCTCGACACGCTGCCCATCGGAGCGGCACTTAAAATCGGCTTTTTGCGCTCACTCATGCGGGCCCGGTATGATGTCGCCCCCTTGGGCCATTACGGACTGGCCAAGGCCAAATACACCCACTTCACCTCGCCGATCCGGCGCTACGCCGATCTGGTGGTGCATCGCGCCCTGTTCCAGACAGGCTCTGGGCCGGCCCATTCTTTCAAGGAAACAGCCGAACACATCTCCGACACCGAACGCAACTCCGCCGACGCCGAACGGGACAGCAAGGACGTGAAAATGTATGCCTTCCTGCGGGCGCAGTTGGACTCCCCCCATCCACCTGTTTATCCAGCCCTGGTCATCGACGTCCGCAACTTCGGGTTTTTCGTGGATGTTTCAGGCCTTGCCATGAGCGGACTGGTGCATCTCTCCAGCGTGACGGATGATTTTTACCAGTTCGAGGAGGCGCGCGGCCAGTTGATCGGTCGCCGCACCCGGCGTGTGATCACGCTGGGAGACAGGGTAGAAGTGCAGATTGCCAAGGTGGATAGCTTCAAAAAGCAGGTGGACTTTCGCTTGGCTAGGCGGGAAGGGAAAACGCGAGAAACCCGCCACCCAGCCCCCCAACGCCCGCAAGCCCGGAAACCATCCCGTCTAACCTCCCGCCCGCCAGAACCCTCGCGCCATTCCAAGCCGAGTCCTCCCCGCCCGACCGCTACGAAGCGGAAATTCAAAACCCAACCGGGCCGCACGCCGGTTCCCTCGCCCCGAGTCCGACCGAAACCCTCCCGGCCGAAACCGGCTGGATCGCGCCCCCGCCGCCCCTGAGATGACGGATCACATCCAACTGTGGGCGGGGGACATCAAGCGTCACCATCCATTCCGAGACGCCTAGGCACACTCTCTTTGCGCTTCTTCGCCGGCGCACCGCCGCGCCGCACCGGAATCAAAAGGGATTACGCACAGCGCCGTCCCCGCCCGTATGAGGTGGAGTCAGGGCGGAGCGATGGACACCCGGCGGCGTAAGCTCTG
>CAIQOK010000148.1 GCA_903873415.1 uncultured Verrucomicrobiota bacterium
AAGCCCAGCACTCAGTTTAAATGCTCAACCAATTTACAGAAAAATTCTTGCGCGGTCCATCTCCGCTCGCGGCGGTCAGCTGCTCATTGATCGCCTGGCCAAACGCTTTGATGTCTAAAACCGCCTCGCCAAGATCGATGGCATCGGTCTGCGGAACCGGCAGACCTCGGGCTTTTCCACGATCTCTCTGATGTCGCAGATTATGCCTGGTTTTGCCTCCGGGCCGGGGCCACCTTTCTGGCGGACATGGAAGGCCTGGGGCAAGACCAAGTGCTCATTGGGCTGGTCAAGGGCGCCGGTCAAACCATCTTGGGTGAATGGCTGCGGGCCCAATCCCCCAAGAGCGTTGAGGCGGTTATGAGTGTCAACCGGGACTTCGTGGCTCAAGTAGCTTTCTTGAAGCTCCAGAGGAGCGGCACAAACGGGGCGAGCGGGAACTGCAAGGCGGGAAGCGGTAAGCGCAGGACGCCGTGTGCTTGGCTCTCTGGCCTCTTCTCTTTGCTTCTGTTCTCCGTCCTCCAGCTGTAGTGGCGGTCTATGACCGCCGAATCCTCAGCGAACCGCAAAAACAACACGCCGCAGGTAGGGCGGGCAGTATGCTGCCCGCTGCGATTGCCCACCCACGCTTTCTTTTTCAAGGGAACGGTGCGCACGGAGTGACGCGCCCTACCGCCTTTTGGGATCTGCCACCCTGTGTCGCCCCTACGGGGCTGGGGAAGATTTTTTTGGATGGACGCGGATCTATAGAAAGGGCGCGCCTCTGGCGCTTGAAAGCAAGGCAAGGCTTAAGGGACCACGGACCACGGACCGCGTCTACGGAAAGCCCAAGCCAACCGCGCAAGAGGAGGGTTTTGAGGCGCAAATGACCCGCCATGCCTTCTGAATTTTGGAAAAAACCCGAGAGGACTGGCTGGCACATCCGCGGTGTCGGTGCTGCCGCAAAGCCATATCTGGACAAAGTCGGATTAGCCTGCCGGTGGCTCTTATTGATTGGAGAGCGTGTTCCGCAGCTAATTCAATTGATCTATCGGGAATGGTTGTTAGGCTCCAGCAATTGATTGAATCATGGTTCTTCTGACTTATCATCTTCGAGGTTGCTTTCTCGGGGCAATGGCATTTTCGGGATCTCATGTCTGTTCCGGGAGGTTTCAATGAACGTTTTTCCGCCTCTTGAACTCTGGTTGTGGGTTTCCATATTTGCCTCTGCGGCAGGTTGGGTTCTGTCGGTTTCGGGGCAGCTCAATCGGGACGGCTATCTTGTTTGCTTTGCCATCTTCGGTGTTTTCCTCTGGATGCTCAAGCGTGCCGGCCGGTTGCAGGGTTGGGCTGGATTCAACGGGGCCAAGTTCCTGAGCCGATTCCGCCGGGCTTTGCCGCTGGCATTTGCTGGTTTCGCGGCATTGATTCTGTTGAGCGGCATTCTCTATCCTCCCACCAACCACACAGCGCTGAGCTACCGTACTCCGCGTGTGCTTCATTGGTTGGCGGCAGAGCAGTGGCATTGGATTCATACTCCGAACTACCGGATGAATGACCGGGCGTGCGGCATCGAGTGGCTTTCCGCCCCGTTCCTGCTCTTTACCAAATCCGACCGCGCGCTCTTCTTGTTGAATTTTATTCCGTTTCTGCTGTTGCCGGGATTGATTTTCAGCCTCTGCACCCGCTTGGGGGTGCGAGCAAGGGTGGCATGGACGTGGATGTGGTTGCTGCCCACAGGCTATACTTTTTTGCTTCAAGCCGGCAGCACCGGCAATGACACATTTCCCGCAGTCTATGCGCTGGCAGCGCTGGACTTTGGTTGTCGTGCCTGGGTGACCCGCCGGCCGAGGGAGTTGTTTTATTCCATTCTTTGTGCCGCGCTATTGACCGGGGCAAAGGCCAGCAATCTGCCGCTGCTGTTGCCGTGGTCGGTTTTAATTGTGGCACTGCTTCCGCTCCTGCGCCGCCACAAAGTCGCCACGGGCTTGACCCTGCTCCTTGCGGCTCTGGTTTCCTTTGTTCCCAGCGCGCTTTTGAACGTGAAATACTGCGGAGACTGGTCCGGGTTGAGTCTGGAACATCAAGGGATGGCGATGAAAAATCCGCTGGTGGGAATCTGGGGTAATGGCGCATTGATAGTATTGAACAACTTTGTCCCGCCATTCTTTCCACTGGCCGGCTGGTGGAATCAACATGCATTGGACCTCCTGCCGCAGCTGTTCCGGGCTCCACTGATGGCGAATTTTGAGGAGGGGTTTCTGTATCTGGGGGAGCTGCCCACGGAAGACTGGTGCGGATTGGGGCTGGGCGTGAGTTTTCTGATGGCGGTTTCTGCCGGGGCTGCCTGGCGCTTGCGGCGTTCGGTGACGCCCCTTCTTCCAGCCACCCGGCAGCCCATACCCGAATGGGTGCGCCGTTGCGCATTGGCGGCCCCATGGCTGGCACTCATCGCCTATTGCTCAAAAACCGGGATGGTGACCGCAGCCCGTCTGGTTTCCCCCTATTATCCGCTGCTGCTTCCGTTGTTGCTGACGGCAGCCGGGCAACGCGAAGTGGTTCGCCGCCGCTGGTGGCGCGGGATGGTCTGTATATCCCTCCTGCTGTCTTTGGTTGTCGTGGTGGTCACTCCGGCCCGACCGCTTTGGCCGGCCCAAACCATCTTGTCCAAGGCTCTGGCGGCCCATCCGGATCAGCGCGTGCTTCAACGCGCCCACAAAGTCTATTCGGTCTATGCCGATCGCTGGGATCCGCTGGCAGGAGTGCGATCTTTGCTGCCGCAGGATCTTAAGACAGTGGGGTTTGTCGGCACATCGGATGACATTGATATTTCCCTATGGCGTCCGCTAGGGGCGCGCCGGGTGGAGCATATTCTTCTGGGCGAAAGCGCAACGCAGATCCGAAAGCGCGGGATCGGTTGTGCGGTGGTGTCCGGCTTGAATCTGAAAGAAAACAATGTGGTCTTTGAGGACTGGCTTAATCAGACCCGTGCCGGTTTGCTGGTGACAACCAATGCCGTCGTGAAGGTGGCTGACGGACCTCAGGCTTGGCACATCGTCACGTTCAAGGATTGAGCGGTTCAACTTTGGACGCCCTTGAGGGGTCGAGTTCCAGAGCCCGGCGGCGGTGGATTTGCGCTTCCTCCAGCCTTCCGTTTCGGGACAGATAAATGCCCAGATTATGGTGGGCGATATAGTTGTTGGGATCGATTTCCAGCGCATGTCGCATGAGTGTCTCGCTGTTGCGCCAGAATTCGAGTTGATGGCGGCTTAGGTGTAAACACAATGCCAGGCTGCCTGCTGCGGTCAAAAAGGCAACGGCAGGCCCCCCTGTAAACGCAGTGCCCAAGGCGTGGCCGCCCCAGACCAGAAGGATCAGAATTCCGATCATGGGCAGGTAGGTGTAGCGATCCGCCATGGATTGGAGCCCCACTTGTATCAGGCCACCCACTGGGAGCAGCATCACCAGAAACCAAAGCCAACCGGTCATCAAATAGGGGCGCTTCAGGAATTGGACTGTGGCAACAGCAGAGAATCCCCCCACGAGAATCAAGGCCAGAATCGCCATTCCATTCGATGGTTCTGCCGGGCGCAGGTAGAGAAAAGTCAGGTGTGTGGGGTGGAAAAACTTTTCAAGGTAGCCTAGGCATCCGGTGAAGAAGAACTCCACCCGTGCCAGAAGCCCCAGAGATTTGAGGGAAACGACCGAGCCGCCGGAACGCTGGGACAAGAAGGTGATGACGCTCAAAGCCAGACTGAGGGCTGCAAAAGGAACCTTCTCGACCAGCCGTTCCTGCAGCCTGCCGCTTTGGATGCGGACCAGAGGCCAGAAATCAAGCAGGAGGAGAATGGCCGGCACGGTTACCAGCATCGGCTTGCTCAAAAGTCCCAACGCAAAGAAAAACAGCGACAGACGGAACCATCTTTTCGACTTTGAGGTCGGGGGATCTGTTTTTTTTGCAAAGCGGGTGTAAGCCAACAAGGTCAGCATGAAAAAAAATCCGCTTAGCACGTCTTTGCGTTCCGAAATCCATGCCACTGATTCCACCCGCAGCGGGTGCCAGGCAAAGAGTGCTGCCACGAGTGCGCTTCGCCAGACTGCGCCAGTGAGTCCGCGCAAAAGCAAAAAGAGCAGTGCGGCGTTGAAGGCATGGATCGCGGCGTTGGCCAGATGATGCGCTCCGGCGTTTAGGCCGAAAAGCTGGCAGTCGAGCATGTGCGAGAGCCAGGTCAGCGGATGCCAGTTGGATGCATGGGCGTCGACCACCGACCAGACCAGTCCCCACCAGCTCAGGCCATTGCGCACGGCCGGTTCGTTCAGGATATATTGGGGATCGTCGAAGTCGACAAAGTCAAAGTCGCGGACAGGCCAATAGAGTATTAGGGTTCCCAGGGCGAGCGCCAGACAGATGAGCCAAGGAGCAAGGTGTTTCTGCGGGCGGATCACGGTGTGATTTTGTGAGAAGGGTAGGAATTGCCAAGATAAATTCCCGGCAATTTGCTGCTCGTCGCCTCTGCTAATTTGGCATCCGGCCCGTCAGGGGGAACCCGATCGGAGCTTCGATTCGTCCGTCTGGAAAAGGGTTGAAAAATCGCCGGTTATTTCTCAAACCGGGCTTGAGGATATCTATTGCTCGTCGAACTTGCGGTTGATGAGATTTTCGATTTCCGTCAGGGCGTGCAATGCGTCGGCCCCTTCGGCATGGACGGTGAGCTTACAACCCGGACCGGCGGCCAGCAGCATGAGTCCCATGATGCTTTTACCGTTGACCATTTCGCCGTCTTTCTCGACAAAGACCTCGCATTGGAAGCGGTTTGCCGTTTTGACAAACAGGGCTGCAGGCCGGGCGTGAATGCCCAGCTTATTGGAAACGAAAAACTCTTTTGTCATTACGGCATCGTCTTCAGGTAGTTCTTTAGCGCTCATTTACCGGACTTCTTCTTAGCTTGTTCCCGGTCATTTGGCGATCAAATTCTTTGCATCAGTCCGGTTGTTTCGGGCGGGCCGGACGAGACGTTTCACCCGATCCGCAGAGTCTGGATTTTGAGCAGGGCCCCCAGTTTTTCGATTTTGGCGCCCAGATGGCCCAGGCCGATGGCGCAGTGATGGGCGGGGCCTGCCTTGGACCATTCATTCAAAAACCGTTTTGCCCCGGGCGCAAAGCGGTAGCGGCTGTTGGTGTTGCCAATTTGCAGAATCGGGCCGGAAACCGACTCTCCTTCGGCGAAGAGCAGCAGCAGGGTGCCATCCCCCCTTTGCACCACTGAAAGCAGCGTCACCGGCCCGTGCCGGACGGTCATCTGGATTGAGAGACCTCGGCCCGGCTTGCCATGATACACCGGCAGCGGGACGAGTTTGACCGGGCCTTGGGCGATGGCAAAATGGGCCGGGCCATCGTGGCCGAGATACACCACATCATCCTTGAAATCGGCCAGATACAGTTCCGAGAAGGATCCGCCAGCACCGAAGCAATCCAGAATCTTCATGGCCTGAACGTTTTTGATTTCGTATTCCCCCGCCACCGGAACATGCCGGCCGGTCAGCAGGGTGTTGCCGGCGATTACCGAGGTGGCAATCTCCTGATAGGGGTTGCCGGGAAGGCTCTCGTAATAATAGGCCAGAGAACCGAGCCTATGCCTGGCAATCAAGGAATCCAGCGCGCAGGAGGTTTTGGCGGCACGTTGAAGTTCCGCAGCCGGACAATCCGGCGTCACATCGAACGAGTTTTGGAATTGTCTGGTTTTATCCTCGATTTGGCCGGGGGTGACCGCTTCGCGCAGTTGGTGCAATTCGCACATTTCCAGCAATTCAAAATGGTTTCCAAACACTGCGGCCTGCTGTGTCATGTCACTGTAGACATCGAGCATGCCGCAGTAGTAGTGGCCCAAGACGCCGACCCGGTTGGTGCGCATGGCGGCGGCGACCCGTGCGGCCCCCACCCAGTCTCCGATCTCAGACCAGGCGGCCTCGTCTTGCAGATGGCCGCTGACCAGGTGATAGGAAATGCCGGCCCGGTTGAAGACAGAGGCGATTTCCGGACAAGAGCAGGCCTGACAGTGTTCAAGCCAGATGCCCGTCATCACCCCGCGGTCCCCCAGAGCATTGAATTTCTCGTAGTCCAGCTGGGCCACGGGCTGCAGGTTCAGAACCACCACCGGCACCCGGGTTTGCTGCACAACGGGCAGCACGGTTGAGGAGAGGGCGTAGGTGGAGACGTAAAGAAACACCAGATCCACCTCTTCGCGTCGCAGCAGCGAGGCCGCCACCCGCGCCTTCTCCGGATTGTCCACCAGTCCGGCATCGACCACTCTGACCCCGCCGGCAGCGATACGGTCCGAGATCTGTTTCTGGTAGCCGAGCAGGCGCTCCTTTAACCCTTGGAATTGGGGCCAATAAGTGTCCAGGCCGATGCCGAAAAGCCCGACGGAAAGGGTGGGGGAGGAAATCGGAGGATTCACGCGGTCAACGAGTTTGTTTTCCCGGATTGGCCATTTCGGAGATTAGCCGCTCGTTCAGCGCCTGGGCTGGATTGTGTCCGGCCATCTTCAATTTCATGTGGAAGGCGGCCACCTCAATGAGCCGCGCCAGGTCTCTTCCCGGTTTCACCGGAATGGTAATGTGCGGAATGGCCACCCCTAGAATTTGCACATATTGCTGATCCATCCCGACGCGGTCCACGTCCGGCACGTCCTGCCACGCTTTGAGGCAGACCACCAGATCGACGCGTTTATTGGAACGAATGCTTTTGACGCCGAACATGGCGGCCACGTCGATGATGCCGATACCGCGCACTTCCATATGGTTGCGGGTGATCTCCGCGCTGGTGCCGATCACATCCTTGCCGTCCTCCAGCACGACCCGGGTAATGTCATCGGCGACGAGGCTGTAGCCCCGTTCGATGAGGGCGAGAACGCTTTCACTTTTGCCGATGCCGCTTTCGCCTTGGATGATGACGCCGATGCCGAGGATATCGACCATGCTGCCCATCTCGGTGCCGCGTGGCGCAAACATCATTTCCAGGGCCAGGGTGGCGTGATTGATGAATTTCGAAGTGAGGAGCGGCGTGGTGAACATAGGCACGCCGACGCGCTCCACTTCAGCCAGCAGGAGTTTGTCCGGTTCCAGCCCGCGGCTGAAGACCATGCAGGGAATCCGGTAAGCCAGAAGTCTGGTGTAGCACTCCTGGCGATCTTTCTGCGGCAGGGATTCCAGATAGGAGGCATCGGCATTGCCGAAGACCTGCAGTCGTTCGAAGGCGAAAAACTTGGTGAATCCGGTCAGTGCCAGCCCCGGGCGGTTGATGGTGGGTTCCTGAAGGATTCGCTCCAGATGGCTGGCGCCGGCCACCAGTGTCAGGCTGAGCTTTTCCCCATGTTCCTCGAAGAATTTTTTGACCGTGACGGTTTGTCGGCGCATGGGTGTGGTGGGTTGCGTGGGCGGTTTAGGGGCGGTGGACCGGCCTGGTTGTCTGGCCCGAGCCGCCCAGATATTCAAAGTCTCGCCCGGCCGGTTTCATAAATTGAACTCAGGGCCGAGATAAAGTTCCCGGGCTTTGGGATCATCCACCAACTGCTCCGCGGCGCCTTCATAGACGACCTCGCCCTTGTGGATCAGGTAAGCGCGATCCACCAGCTTGAGGGTCTCCCGCACGTTGTGGTCGGTGATCAAAATGCCAAGCCCGCGGGCTCGCAGGCGACGGACAATTTTCTGCACCTCATACACTGCAATCGGGTCAATGCCGCTGAACGGTTCGTCGAGCAGCAGTAGTTTAGGGCTGGTGACCAGAGCCCGGGTGATTTCCAAGCGGCGCTTCTCACCACCGCTCAAGACATAGGCCTTGCTTTTGGCCAGCGGCGCCAGATCCAGTTCATCCAGCAGATATTTGAGCCGCACAGCCCGTTCCGCCCGGTCCATTGGGCAGGTTTCCAGAATGGCCAGAATGTTGTCCTCGACGGACAGTTTGCGAAACACCGATGGTTCTTGGGTCAAATAACCAATGCCCAATCGCGCTCTTTGGTGCATGGGCAAATGGGTGATGTCGCGGTCCTCAAAGCGCACCGCACCGCTCTCGGGTCGGACCACCCCGACGACCATGTTGAAGGTGGTGGTTTTGCCCGCGCCGTTGGGACCGAGCAGGCCCACGATCTCGCCCGCTGCCACCCGGATTGAGGCGCCATTGACGACGCGTCGCTGGCGGTAGGTTTTGACCAGCTGATCGGTGACCAGAAACGGGAGGTGATCCGCTTGGCGGGCCGGTTCCGGTTTGGGTTCGTTGGCGCTCACGGGTGGTTTATTTTGGCTCGGGCTTTCGGGCCGGGCCGGCTGCGTTGGTCACAGACGATTGGACATCCTGTTGGATGATCATGTGCTGGTTGTCCACACGGATGCTGTTGCTGGCGCGGTTCCAGACGATTTTGTCGCCGGTGCCGGAAACAAACTGCGATCGCACCTGCGGGTTGCCGGTGAGGGTGATCATCTCGTTGGTGACTCCGCCCTCGATTTTGTAGGTGTAAACCGCCCGGTCGCTGGTCGCGTGAATCGGGTGCCCCTGTTCGTCGGCAGCGTCGATGACCACACTGTGTTCGGCGATGATGCTGTCGATTTTGCCGCCCGACGGGGGGACGGAAGCTGTGAGGATCTCGCAGTTCAGCTTCATCTGGGAATCCAAGACCCGGACGTGGCCGATATAGATGGCGCTGCGCGATTTCAGGTTGAACTCACTGCTGTCGGAAAAGATCTCCGTGGGGGGGCGCACCCGGGGTGGGGCATTGGTGGCCGCGGCCGGCTCCGCAGCGGGCCCGTTCGTCTGGCCGTTGAGCGCCAGAGCCAGATTTGCGGCAAGTGCGATGCAAAGTGCTTTCATGGTTGGGTGACGGTTCCGGGTGCGAAGCGGACGACGGTATGAACGCGATTGGAGAGGATGAGCAGAGCATTAGTCTGTCCCAGTGTGAACCCCTCGCCTTCGAGCAGGAATTTGCCATCGGCACTTTGCACCTGCAAAAAGCCGGTCGACGAGACCATGCGACCTCCTGAATCAAAGATGCAATGGGGTGCCAGCGCTATCATTTCCGCTGCGCCGTTGGTGCCGAAGGTTCTTACTTTTACTCCGGTCAGCACGATTAGGCCGCCGGATTGGAGGAAGGCCTTGTCGCCTTCGAGGAGGGTTTTGATCTGTGTTTCATAGGGGGCGGGATGGTTTTCCAAAGCCGCCTTGAAATTGAGCAACCCTTCGCTGTCCGCAGCCGGCTGTGCGGTGGCGTTTATGGCGAGGGTCGCTAAAGTGCCGCAAAGGATCGGCCAGAGTTGCCGTTTATTTCGCATACTCGGCGATCACCTGCGACCATTTGCCTTGGGCTTTGAGGATGAGTTCAGCGGTTTCGCGCACGGCACCCTGACCGCCCGGGGCTTTGGTGACGTAATCTGCGGTTTCCTTGACCTCCGCCACACCGTCGCCCACGGCCACGGCTGCGCCGGCATGCTGCATCGCCCCCAGATCCACCACATCGTCCCCGACAAAGCACACCTCGGACCAGTTCAGACCAGTCTCACGCAAGAGCGTGTTCACCGCTTCGACCTTGTCGCTGTCGCTTTGAATCACAAAATCAATCTTCAGATCGTCGGCCCGTTGTTGTGTGGAACCGGAGGGTCGGCGCGACACCCATCCCACCCGGATGCCATGCCGCTGCAGAAATTTCAAGCCCAACCCGTCGCGGATGTGAAAGCGCTTCAGCTCAAACCCATTGCCCATCCATACCGTTCCGTCGGTCATTACGCCGTCCACATCGCAGATGACCAGACGCACCCGTGCCAGTTTTTGCTTCAACCCTGCTTTCATACTCCGCGCACCGCGGCATGAACGCGCAAGAGGCTTTTCAATACAGCCGGCATTTGCGACAGGGGGATCATGTTGGGGCCATCGCTCAGCGCTTGGTCGGGGTGAGGATGTGTTTCGATGAACAAACCGTTGGCACCGGCCGCCACGGCGCAGCGCGCCAGCACGGGCGCAAACTCGCGTTGGCCGCCGGACTTGTCGCCGCCCCCGCCCGGCAGTTGAACCGAGTGCGTGGCGTCGAAAATCACTGGAAATCCGCTTCTTGCCAAGATGGGTATGGCGCGCATGTCCGCCACCAGATTGTTGTAGCCAAAGGTCGTGCCGCGATCCGTGACGAGGATTTTCCGGGCTCCGCCGCTGCGGGCCTTGGCGATGACTTGGGCCATTTCCTGGGGCGAAAGGAATTGGCCCTTCTTGAGATTCACGATTTTGCCGGTGGCCGAGGCCGCCTCTATCAAATCGGTCTGACGGCAGAGAAAGGCGGGGATCTGAAGGATGTCCACCACTTCTGCGGCGGCGGCTGCCTGCGCCTCGGTATGCACATCAGTAAGCACGGGCAGTCCGAACTCCGCGCGGACTTTGGCGAGCGTTTTCAGACCGGCCTCAAGTCCCGGGCCGCGAAATGACTTGGCCGAGGTGCGGTTGGCCTTGTCGAAGCTGGCCTTGAAGACATAAAAAACCCCCAACTGCCTGCAGGTTTTCTGGAGCGACGCCGCGATTTGAAGGCAGAGCTTCTCGCTTTCGATCACGCAGGGACCCGCGATCAAACTCAATTGCGACGTTGCGCGCAGGGACTTCCAGATGGACGAGTCGGTTAGCACAGGAACTTTTTACCAGCCGGGGCGCGGAAAGTAAATGCCCGGCCCCGCGACAAGTTTGCCAACCCACCCCGATCCGTCCAGGAATAATGCGCATGAAATGGTTTTCAACGAGGCACAGCCGTGCCCGTCGGGTTTGCCTAGGGCTGCTCTGCGGCCTGATGCCTATGCTCTGTGGATGTCAGCCGCTGCGTGATTATCGCCAGGTTGTCGCGGGGCAGATGGTGCTGCTCACTCATCAAGTGTCCTTGGCCAAACTCATTGACGCTCCCCATACCGCCGCTGGCCTTCGGAGCCGGTTGGAGCTGGTTCAACAATTACGTGTCTTTGCCGCCGGTCGGCTTGCATTGCCGGTGGGCCGGAATTATCGGCACTATGTGGATCTTCATCGCTCCTGTGGGGTCTGGAATGTGGAGGCCACCCCGCCTCTTTCCCTCGCTCCAAAGACCTGGTGGTATCCGGTCGTCGGCCGGTTGGATTATCGCGGCCATTTTGCGGAGGGGGATGCCCGGGCCTGCGCCGAAACCCTGTCGGCCCGGGGTTGGGATGTTTTCGTGGGCGGTGTGCAAGCCTATTCCACGCCGGGATGGTTCAGTGATCCCGTATTAAACGCCTTTCTTAACAATGATGAGGCACGGGTGGCCGAGATCCTCTTTCATGAGCTGGGCCATCAGCAGGTGTTTGCCAGTGGGGACAGGGATTTCAACGAGGCTTTCGCCACCATCGTTGACTAGGAGGGCGTCAAGCTCCGGCTACGGGACCGAGGCGATGCCGGTCTTCGCGCGGATTATGAGACGGCACTGCGTCGTGATGGGGAGTTCGTCCGGCTCATTCTGCAAGCCAGGGGGCGGCTGGAAAAAATCTACGGCGACATGCGAGACCGAGACCGCAAATTGAGGGCTGCCAAGCAGGAGCTCCAGGTTGATCCTAGGCTTTCCACCTCTAAAAAGAGGGTTTTCAGCCAACTCAAAGCGGCTTACGCCGATCTCAAGCTGACCTCGGGCGGGGCGGCCGGTTACGATGCTTGGTTCGCGGCGGATCTCAACAATGCCAAACTGAATGCGGTGGCCAACTACCACGACTTGTTGCCGGCGTTCGAGCAGTTGCTTGCGTTCAACAAGGGGGGATTGGAAAAAGTTTTACGCGGCCGCGGGGCACTTGGCCAAATCACCCAGAGAACAACCCCGGCAATGCCTGCGTGAGTTGACCGCATTGGGAAGAGGCTACCGATAAAGCGAAAACCCCGCCCGGAACACATCCGATTTTTGACGGTAATCGAGCAGGCTTTCTCCGTAGCCGGTGAAATATTGGGCGTAGAGATACACCGAAAAACTTTTGGCCGGCGGTGCCATGAGCGGATAGGAGATGTCCGCCAGCACGCCGGCGTGCTGTCCTTTTTTGCCAGTGCGAAGTAGTGCCGAGCCCTGCAGTCCGCGCTTCCAACCCATCACTGTCCGCAGTTCCACATAACCGCGGTAATCCGCGATGTCAGGATTGTCACTCAGGTCGCCAAGGTAGGCTGAGACACGCGGTTTGAGGGTGAGCTGCCAACCGTTGTTCGACCCGAAGCTGAGTGCGGGTCGCAAGTAGGCGATGTTCAGGCTGCGCGAATCGCCCCCGGCTTTGCCGTTGGACTCATGCTGACAGCCCCCTTGCAGGTCGAGTTGCCAGAGGTCTGTCGCCTCGCCACCCAATGCACGTTCCCAAGAATAGAGCAATTCAGGCTTGTAACTGGTGTCGTGGAAAGGAGCGGACGGCGCATTCCAATCCCAGAGCGAGGTTTGGGTGTAGGCCACCTGCAGACCGGTCAGCCAGCAGGCCTGCTCGGCGGGCCACCCGCGTTCGTTGAAAAGCTGATACTTGAAACTGATTTGAAACCGGGCGTTGGGAGATTTCGTGCCGGCGATGAAATAGAGCGGTTCGTAGCCGGAAATATGTTCCTTGAAAAAATCCCCAGGCTCCCAAAGATTCGTCCGGTTACTCAATCGGGCACCGCTCAGAAAAACCAAAGGCCAGCGCGTGACGGAAGCAGGCAGCGCAGAAGGTCGGCTTTGAACGCTGAACGCCAATCGTGTGCTCGGAAAACCCTGCAGTTCCACGCTGGTCACACCGGACCAGGTTGATGGAACGGAGAAAGTATATAAGCGCCGAATAAAGGCACCGGGATCAATCCTTGTCGCGCCTGAGCCCTCAATGCCGGGCAGGGCGGTCAACTCCGGTGCCGTGTCTGTTGCCACGGGGCGGCACACTACTTTTTCGGGAAATGAGAACGCCGCCGGCTTCAGGTCGGGGTTGAGCGCGTTGATCCAAAAAGCAGCCCGCCCGCCCGCCATGACCGGTTCCCCCGTCGCGGAAAGCGTGACGATCACCTCCTGGGTGCCAAGGGCAAGATTCGTGAATCCAAGCGCGAAAAGAAATGCCAGGAAAACCCCGGTGGAATCCAGCGTTGAAAACCTTCCCATGCCCCAAAATATCCAAGGGCTGCGGTATCAGGCAAGTGCGGAAATATATTTTGGATTCGGGAATTGAACGCGGGTGTGGACCCCGGTTCATCGGAAGAGAAGCGCGCGGTTCTCTGGGAGGCGGCTTATTTTTTTGCCGGTGTGTTGGTCCCCGAAGCCTGCGGGCGATAGAGACCCGCCTTGATGAAAGGGATCATCTGGTCGCCGTAGCCCTCGACCTCCAGTTTATCCACGGGAATAAATCGGAGTGAGGCGGAGTTGATGCAGTAGCGCAGATGCGTCGGGCCGGGGCCGTCGTCGAACACGTGGCCCAAGTGGGAGTCGGCCGTCTGCGACCGGACCTCGGTGCGTGTCATGCCCAGAGAGACATCGGATTTTTCGACGACTTCTTTGGCAACGAGGGCTTTGGAAAAGCTGGGCCAGCCGCAGCCGGAATCAAATTTGTCCAGCGAACTGAACAGCGGTTTGCCGGACACGACATCCACATAAATCCCCGGCGCATGGTTGTCCCAGAATTCGTTGCGAAAGGGCGGTTCGGTGGCTGCTTTTTGCGTCACATTGAACTGCATCGGGTTGAGGCGCTTCTTGAGCTCCTCGGTTGAAGGCTTTTGGAATGGGTTCATGGCTGTGGAAATATTTGTTCCGGCCGCGACCGGGGCGGCTGTCTGGGGCGGCGGACTGGCATGAAGCAGAATCACCACCGCCACTGCTGTCAAGGCCGCAAACGGATATAGAATGAATCGTTTCATCTCAGACTGGAGTTGAGTCTAGCACAAAAGCCGTGGCGGTGTCCAAGCTCCTTCTGGAAAGGTTTAGTGGATTTTTAACGCTTTCAAGTTCCGGGGCGGACTGTGCTGCGGCTGCGCATTTGTTTTGGTGTTTGGCGGGCTGGCAACCGGACTGGGCTTGCGGTCAGGATATTCTTCCTTCATTTGCGTCAAGCCATCCCCGGTGCCATGTTAAAATGTTCGAAAAACCAAAGGATTATTTATGAAATTAATCAAACATGCCAAAGAAAAATCCGGACCGCCCGCCCCGCTTGCGCGAGGGGGAGCGCCGCTCTGGCCGATACGGCGGTTGCAGACTGAAATTGATCGTTTGTTCGAGGAGCCTTTCGGGGCTTGGCTGGCTCCTGATGTTTCTTCCTTCGAGGGTTGGATGCCGGTGGTGGATGTTTACGAAGACAAGAATAACGTCTATCTGAAAGCGGAAATCCCCGGCATGAAGAAGGAGGAGTTCGAGGTTTATATGTCGGGAGAGAACCTCAATCTGGCCGGAGAACGCAAAGTCGAAACCGAGGAGAAAACCACTGAATCCTATCGTTCCGAGCGTTATTTTGGCCGCTTCCATCGCAGCATTCCGCTGCCTGTCCCGGTGGATGCCGGCAAGATTGACGCCCACTACCGGGATGGCGTCCTGACTATCACCTGCCCGAAAACAGCGGAAGCCCTGAGGAAACAGGTGGAAGTCAAAATTGATTGATTCAGCGCCACCCGGCCATTCCCGGCCGGGTGGCACCTTTCGGTGTCGGTGATCTTTGGTTGCCGATGTTCAATCCCATTCAAAACTCAATCCCACTGTTTTATGAAAATCAATTTATTTGCAGAAAACCAAGGCGGCGGTCATGCCGCCCCGAAATCCGGCTCGACAGCGTCCTCAGGAAAAGGCCCTGAATTTCTTCCTGCCTTCAAGTTGCGCCGTATCCTCGTGCCCGTTGATTTCACGGAATGTTCCAAGGAAGCCATGCTCTATGCGCTACCCTTTGCCCGGCAATTCAACGCTGAGTTGACCCTGCTTCATGTGGTCGGCATGTCCTATCTCCCCCCCTCCGAGATGGGGGGCATTACGGATGTGGACACGATGGATGTGGCGGACGAACGACTGCGACAGATGCGCGCGGACATCCCGGCGGATGTCCGGTGTCAGACGCACCTCTGCCGCGGGGTTGCCGGTCCTGAAATCCTCACGACCGCCAAGGAATTGGCGATAGACCTGATCATTCTCTCGACGCATGGGCGAAAGGGTTTGGAGCGCATGTTGCTCGGCAGCACTGCCGAACAGATCGTGCGCCATGCGGCATGTCCGATCTTGGTTGTCCGGCCTAATGAGCATGAGTTCGTGGATGCCGGGCAGAACGAGCAAACCGAGCCGTTTCAAGAGGGGCATCGCCCCGAGTTCCAGATGGAAACGGAGATGATTCTGGGGCGTTGAAGGGAAATGATTCAAGGGCAACCGGGCTTGGAATCAAGCCACGCAGATCCGCACGCTCCGGTTGCCCCATCGACCCGGGAGGGGATCGAAATGGCCGGGGATTCTGCAGCGGCAACGGTTGCAGCTGTTTTCACTGAGATTCCATTCCACCACATCGTGCCAAACCCGGCCGATCAACCGTTGCCCGCATTGAGGGCACCAAGTGCTGTTCTCAGCAAGGTCCCGTGTGTTGCCGGTGTAGACATAGCGGATCCCTTTGGAGCGGGCTATGTCGCAGGCCCGGCTCAGCGTCATGGAGGAGGTGCCGGGCTTGTCGAGCATCTTGTAATCGGGGTGAAACGCCGTGAAGTGCCACGGCACATCCGGGCCGAGCTGGGCCGCAAACCAGTCCGAGGCGTTTTCCAATTCTCCATCACTGTCGTTCTCCCCGGGAATCAGAAGGGTCGTCACCTCAAGCCAAACGTTTGTGTTGTGGTGCAGATGACGCAGGGTTGCCAACACTGGGGCAAGTTGGCCGGCGCAGTTGCGCCGATAGAAGTCTTCGGTGAATCCCTTCAAATCCACGTTGGCCGCATCCATGTGGCCGTAGAATTCCACACGGCATTCGTCCGTCATATAGCCCGCCGTCACCGCCACCGCCGCTAATCCGACCCTGTGACAGGCATCAGCCACATTCATGGCATACTCCGCAAAGACCACCGGATCGTTGTAGGTGAAGGCGACCGAGCGGCATCCCAAGCGGACCGCGGCGGCGGCGATCCTCTCGGGCGGGGTCTGATCCCCCAACCCATTCATGCTGCCGGCTTTGGTGATGTCCCAGTTCTGGCAGAACCGGCAACCCAGATTGCAACCCGCTGTGCCGAATGAAAGCGCGCAACTGCCGGGATAAAAATGGAAGAGGGGTTTCTTCTCAATAGGATCCAGACAAAATCCGCTGCTCCGACCGTAAGCGGTCAGCACCATGGAACCGTCAATATTTTGGCGTGCAAAACAGAAGCCGCGCTGTCCCGCCCGGAGCCGGCATAAACGCGGGCAAACCCTGCACTCAATCCGCCCCTCTGGCAGGGCCTGCCACCACTTGGCTGGATGATTAAAGATTTCCATGGGCACTCTCACTCCCTTCGTCATCCTCCTTAAAATGATCCACCTCAAAACGTTGCAGCTTCACGGCTTCGTCCCAACCTATTCCACCTTTGTGGCGGACCGCATTCAATTGCTCCTCTGGATCCTTAATCTCGGGAATGCCCGGAAGCAAAAGCCCGCGACGCCCATCCTCCGTGGATATCACCACTCCGTAACGGGCAGGATCCAGTTCCGCGCTGGAGAGAACCGGCTCCAGCGGATGGAGCACGCTGACTTCAAAACGGAGGTTGGCCAGTTCGGTCTTGTCGACTGGTGGGAATCGTGTGTCTTGGAATGCGGCCAGGCGGGCGCTGCGCCAGATTTCTTCGGCAAGATTACCGCAAACCGGACTCAGCGTTCCCGCGCACCCCCGCAGGGATCCATCCAGCGAGCGCAAGGTCACAAAAACCGGTCGTGCTTTGCGGAAATAGCCTCCCCACGCAGATTTGGGCGATTCCAAGCGCCCTTGCAATGCCGCAGTGACCGACTGTCGCGCCAGAGCCGGCATGGAGTGGGCCGTGCTTTGCTTCCGAGGATTGCATTTGCCTGGGATGCCAGATCCGGCCGTGAAAAGAATTGCCACCCCATACCCCACGCCGTAGGGACACTCGTAGCTGAGTAATTCATGTCCATTGTTCTGCCATTCGGACGCCGCTGCCGCGATCCATGCGGAATCCACTGCATCCTCCGTCGCCAGTTCCCGCTGCGCCGGATCCAGACGGGCCAGATTGCGGTAATCGCCCTTGCGGATAAGCTGCAGAAGTCTTTTGTCAAACTGTCGGGCTTGGGGATGGAAACCACAGGGGGCGTTGATCGTCAGCCGGTGGCTCAGGTCACCACTGGCGACGACTCCAACGCGGCGCCGGAGTTTTTTTGCGGCGGCGGCAATGGTTTGTCCCATCCCAGTCAGATCCCCGCGCCGGGGGTCGTTTAAACTCACCACAACCGTTGGATTCTTCCATCCCGCCTCAGTCAGGAACCAAAGTGGCACCAAGGCGCCATGATCCAAAGCCTGATCTGGGATACGCCAGGTAAGCAGCCCGTGACTCGCGGCTTCGGAGGTGATGGCCTCGATCAGCGCAGTGTCGCTTGGGAGGTCTATACTTAGTTGCGGGGCATCGAAACCGGTGAAGGAACCCAGCAACCGTTCCCCTTCCCAAATGCCAAAGGCTCTGGATTGCCGGGGTGAGTGGGGTGAAATCAAAACCACCGATTCTGGCCGGTTTCCAAGTAATCGCGCCGATGCCTCCCGCATTGCCAAGCAACTGGATTTTACCGCCGCACATCGTTCCGCTCCAACTGCCGGCACCAAAACCGGGGCATGGGGCATCAGCACGGCACACACCACCCCTCCCGACTCCGGGATATCGTTGGTCGTCATGCATGGATCAGTCGTGATCATGGCTGATTCTCCTTTGCGCGCAGGCCAGTCTGAAGGATTCGGTGTGCGGCTCCTGCCTACCGGTTTAGGCTCGGGAACCCCGATTTGCGCTCATGCCGTTCACGCAACCGGGGCCGGGGCGTTCCGTCTCAACCGGTGAATCCAAACCGATGGTGCTCCTCCTCGGTGGAGATTCCCAGAGACGCGCAAATGCTTCGTCCGGCCAGCACCCCGCCGGCCGTCCGGATCATTTTGTCAAAGTCGGACCGGGGCAGGTCGACTCCTTCATGCCTGATCTGCTTGATATGGTAGCCGTGCTCAAGCAGTTCGGTTAGAAACTCCTGACAAGCCACGGGATCATCGCCCGCATAGTGATGTGTTTGGGCTTGGGTCCGGAACTGGGGCACATATTCAATGGTGTATTTTGATAACATAGAGGCCTCCGTTTTCTCTTGGTTGATGGATTTATCTCGTTTTCAAGTCTTCATGTGGAAGTCCAGATCACCCGGACAAAGCAGCTTTCTTTCTCATAATTCAGGTCGAGCTCGCCCTTGTAAGCCCGATGCAACGCCTCACCGATCCGTTTCGGCAGGTGAATGTCCGTGGTGCTGATGACCAGATGGTCCACTCGTTCCTCAATGCGCAGGATGCGATGCAGGGGATGCAGGGCTCGCTCGGCCTGCTCCTGATTGCGGGCCAAGTTGAGGGTTTGCTTTTTGTGTGTGGAGACGAATTCTCCTTTGAGTGAAACCAAGCCGGCGGGGTAATCATCCCGGATTCGCTGGCACGCTTGGCACATCTCCTCATGCGCATTGGCAGGCCGGCTCTTGATCCATTGCCACCGGCCACCTTGGAATACGGCCTTGCACTTTGGGCACATGCTCGGTTCACGCGGCTTGCCCCGGGATTGATAAGGGTCATGCACCCGCTCCTGCATGAGACGGTCCTTCCGGTGTTCAGTGAAGTAGGTTGTCATAGATCCTCCATTTCAGGCGTTGCCGGTCCACCTTCGCGCACCGCCCTGTTTGACTTCAAGCCGGTCCTTGGTGGAATGGCATTTCCCCGATTTCATGGGTCTAACTTAGCCCCAAAACTGAATTTGTCAGCCGCCTTGGCCCGATATCTGACTTTCGCGTTTGAAAAAAGCAAAAGCCCTTGTCTCACAGCGGAAGCCGCGGGTCCTCTGGAATACTCCACCCCCGCGCCGGCTGTCTTGAAACCGGGTCGGCAGAACACGGAAATCCTCAGAGCAGCGTGGAAGTCCGCGATCCTCCCGAATCTGGAGGGCAGGGGGCGGGGGAGTCGAATGTTAAAACTGGTGCGCGCGGCGGGGGTCGAACCCACAACCTTCGGCTTCGGAGACCGACACTCTATCCAATTGAGCTACGCGCGCAGGCTGATTGCGAAGCTGTCGTCATACTACGCCCGGTCCCGCTTCAGCAGCAAGCAAATCCCGGTTTTCTGAATCGGGGGTCGTGTTGACCCCGGTCAATGCCCCGGCTTTTTGAGGAGTTTCTCGAATTTTTCCACCTTGGGCCGGATGACAGCCTGGCAGTAGGGCTGTTGCGAATTCTCTTTGTAGTAGTTCTGGTGGTAGGCCTCGGCCTGGTAAAACTTTTTCAGCGGCACAATCTCCGTCACGATCGGCGAGCTGAATTGCTTTTGGGCTTCAAGCTTCGACTTTTCCGCGATCATCCTCTCCTTCTCGTTACGGTAGAGAATGATCGACCGGTATTGCGTCCCGCTGTCCGCCCCCTGCCTGTTCAGCGTCGTCGGATCATGCGCCTCCCAGAAATAATGCAGCAGCTTATCGTAGGAAATCGATGCCGGATCAAAGGCGATCTGGATGACTTCGGCGTGGCCGGTGTCGCCGCCGCAGACCTGATGATAGGTGGGGTTCTCGGTATGGCCGCCGGCGAACCCGCTGGTGAGGGATTTAACGCCCGGGAGTTTTTGAAAGACCGCCTCCATGCACCAGAAGCAGCCGCCGCCAAATATCGCGATGTCAGAATGGTTTGTGTTCATTGTTTGAGCAGCCGCCGCACCCGTCAGGCCCGCCGCCAGCAGGGTGTATCCGGCAATTTCCTTCAGTTTTCCCAGTAGGTTCATGGTTGTAAATCTCTGTCCGGTCCGCTCGCCGTCACGCTGCCATTTCATCAAATGCCAGATTCCAGCCCGTCCGGCAGATCCGCAAATAGCGCCCATTCCGCCGGTGGCAACGCGCCAAGATGCTAAGGTCCGTCATTCACTTGTCCGGACTAATTCATTTGCAGCGGCGTGAGCAGCCGGGGCATTGTTCAAGGCCGGACCAACTAGCACTCTCTTGCCAGGCCGTATTCCAGCGCTTTTTTCTTCTCTGCGGCTTACGGTTGCTGCTTCAACGCACCGGATCGCCTGTGACTGTCTTGACCGCGTTGCCGACTCCGACGGCTTCTTTGCGGCTGGAACCGCCCACTTGCAACGTGGCCTGTAAATCGTCGAACAACGATTGCTTCTGGCTGGAGGCAAGGCTGGAACCGTTGAGTAGCGCGACGAGATCCTGCGCCAGCCGGAGGGTCTCGGCGGGTGCCAGTGATTTCCCCGGCAGGGCCGCAGCCAAAGCCTCCGCCAGTTTGCCCAAGACTGAGGCCTCCGGCTTTGTTCCCAAAGCGCAGGCTGCCAAATCCCGGCTCAGTTGTTGTTTCTGCTCCGCGGTGGCCGAGGCTGCGGATTGCAGGTTGGTCAGGTCCGCCCTCAGCCGGGCCAGAGTCTGTGCCGCCGCAGTGCTCTGGGGTGCCGCTGGAAACCCTGCGGCTGGCGCAATGCCTTGGCGGACATTGTTTTGATTGCTCAGTTCTTTGGCCCGTCGGATGGCTATTCCCATGTTCTGGCCGAAAACACCCGTGAGCATCAGCCCGGAGGCTGCAAGCAGGATTGCCTTTTTTTTCATAAGCAGAATGTCGTTTCCAGACTCAGCGGCCGGGATCAATTATGCCGGGCCAGATTGGCGCCACCTTGCGGCAGTGCTGAGAGGTAATCCACCAGAATGTTCTGCGCTTCACGCAGTGTGATGTCCACCGCCGGAGGCGGGGTTTCTTCCCCGTCTTCCCCCTGCGCGGTGGCAGGGGCTTCAGGCCCGGCGTGGACTGAGGCTAAGGCGTTGGTTACCTGAAGCGGTGCCGGCAGTCCCGGGAGGTCAGCCAGCTTGAGCGTCAGCTCATAGACCTTTTCCATGGACGGCTTGCGCCCTCGGCGTTCCCGGTCCCGGCCCTTGTCCCGAACCTCTTTTTCATGGATTTCTTTGAGTCGGGTCTTCTCGTTCAGGGAAACCGACTTGTCCTCCTGCTGCTTGCGGAACAGTTCGATGTCCTCGCGTTTATAGCCGAAATCTTGGTTGGTTGCGATACGTTCGTTGGACTTGTTTAACAACGCGGAGAGGTAGGGCTGGACCAGATCGAGCTTGTCGAATTTGGCGCTGGGAATCGTGTCCCAGGGCAGGGGGTTTTCCAGCGAGCTTTCCCCCACGTCCTTTGAATAATTCCACTCCGAAGGCAGCACGATATCCGGCAGCACCCCTTTGAGTTGGGTGGAGGAACCGCTGGGTCGGTAGAATTTGCGGATCGTCACCTTGAGCGTGTCATTGGTATCCACCCCATGCAGCGGCACATAGGCGCGGAGCGGGTTGAGGTTTTGCACCGTGCCCTTTCCGTGGGTCGAAATGTCGCCGACGATTAGCGCCCGGCCGTAATCTTGCAGGGCCCCCGCCACAATTTCCGACGCCGACGCGCTGAACCGGCTGGTCAGCACCATCAGCGGTCCGCCATACAGGAGCGAGGGATCATTGTCCGAGTCCACCTCGGCCCCGCCGTTTGGACCGGGCACGACCTGCACCACCGGCCCCTGCTTGATGAAGAGGCCCGTCAGGCGGATGGCTTCCTCCAGCGATCCGCCGCCATTGCGGCGCAGATCCAAGATGAGCCCGCTGATTTTTTCTTTTTCGAGTTTTTTAACCAGCTTTGTCACGTCTGTGGTGGTGCTTTTCGCCTCCGCATGATCCGAACTGCCGGGCAGGTTCATGCTGGCATAAAAGGAGGGTAGGTCAATGAGCCCCAAACGCACCGTGCCGCCGCCGGGCTTGGGCATCTCAATCAGGCGCGCCTTTGCGCTGGAATCTTCCAGCGGAATTTCATCCCGGATGATTCGCACCTCGCGCCGTTCAGGCGAGGCGGCCGAAGTGATGGTCAGCCGCACTTCCGACCCTTTTGGCCCGCGAATCAGTTGTACCACCTTGTTCAAGCTCATGCCCACCACGTCCACCGCCGTGTCGTTTCCTTGGGCCACCGCCACAATCCGGTCCTCATCATTGAGCTTCTTGCTCTTGAAGGCCGGACCCCCGGGCAACAAACGCCGGATCTTGCAGTAGTCATCCTCCGATATCAGCTCGGCCCCGATTCCAAACAGGGCCAGATTCATGCTGATGGAAAAACCCTGGATCTGTTCCGGGTTGAAATAGTCGGAGTGCGGGTCGTACACATGGGCCAATGCCGTCAGATAAATCCCCATGACGTCCTGATTGTTCCATTCAGCCACCATCCGCCAGGTGCGATGATACCGGCGGATCAAAGTGTCGACAATTTGTTCCCGAACGCTTTTGGCCGGAGATGTGATGGCGGCGGTGGGCGGGGTGCCCTTGCGCGTGTTCTCGGAACGGGCGCTTTCGCCCTTGCCGGTTTTCGGAGCGGGCACGGATGTCTTGGCAGATTTGGGCTTCTTTGTGCCTTCCAGCGCCAGCTTTTCCTGCAAATACTCGAAGCGGACTCGTTGACGCCAGAGTTGCCGGGCCTCGTCAAGTGTCTTTGGATAGGGCAGCTCACGCCGGTTCAGCACCGCCCGCTCGTCCGAGGTGAAGTCGAATTTGTCACCCCTGAGCAACTCGTCGGAGTAGACAATTCGCTCCCGCAGCCGCCGGGCGAACCGGTCGAAGATGGCGTAGGCGGCCGAAGTGTCCGCAACCCGCGCCCGGTTGATCGTCATCGAATCCAAATTCGTCCGGTAGATCTCGAATTCGTTGAGATCCGCCTGGACAAAATGCATGTGTTGCGGATCAAGGGCTTCCAGATAGCGGTCCAGAAAAGCGCTGGAGTAAGCGGCATCCAGCGGGTGGTGGGAATAGTGCGCTTTCTCCAGCAGTTCGGCTGTGACCCAAGCCACCCGCCCGTCGTCAGACCCCGGTTTGACGGGGATGAATTCGGGCAGTGCGTTGGTGATGTTTTGGCTTTCAGCCGCTTGGAGCGCGCCGGTGCTCAGGCTTAATGCCAGCCCGGCGACGCCCGCAAGAATTAATAATCTCATGCGTTTGTTGTTGAAACTAACAGAACTTTGACCGAGTGCAGCATATTCCGTTCATTGTTCGTCGGATTATCCAGCGCCCGCGCCTCCGCTCCGGCCAGCCAGCCGGAGCACCGGCTATTTGCTGCCCGGCTTGATGGCCGGCAGAACCGCAAGATCCGCCGGCAGTTGCGCCGGATCAAAAGTCTCCACTTGCAGCGCGATCAAACTTACTCGCGGCACCCCCAGATCAACCCCCCCGTTCGAGCGGTCCACCAGCATCCCCACACCCACTACCTCCCCACCATGCGCCCGCACGATGTCCATCGTCTCTTGCACCCGCCCCCCCTTGGTCACCACATCCTCCACCACCAAGGTTTTTTCACCGGCTGCAAGCTTGAATCCTCGCCTCAGCACCAGCTTGCCCTCCTCTTTCTCCGCAAAAATAAACCTTAGCCCCAGTTGCCGCGCCACTTCCTGCCCGATCACCAGCCCCCCCATCGCCGGCGCAATCACCGTCGTGGCACCCAGCCCTCGCAGCCGGGCCGCCATGGCCGCGCCCAGCCGTTCCACCACGGGCATCTGTTGCAGAGCCAACGCGCACTGGAAAAACTGGCGGCTATGCAGTCCGCTTCTGAGAATAAAATGCCCTTCCAGCAGCGCACCCGTCTCCCGGAAAACCTGCAATACTTCGGCTTGTGTCATCGGGCTCATGGTAGATCGCCGGCGCGGACTGCAAAGTGTTTTCTTGCGCGCTTTGCACTTTTCCCGCTCCCGCTTCCGGGCTATCCTCACCCTATGCCTTCATTTGACATTGTTTCCCAGGTCAACTCGATGGAAATCGAAAACGCGGTCAACCAGGCCCAAAAGGAACTGGTCAACCGCTTTGATTTCAAGGGGAGTAAAGCCGAAATCATCCTCGACAAAAACGAGATCAAACTCAGCGCCGAAAACCAATTCAAAATCCGCACCCTGACCGAGATCGTGATGGGCAAACTGGCCAAACGCGGGATCAGCCCCAAATGTGTCGACCCCGGCGAGCCGGACGTCTCGCCTCTGGGCCATGCCCGCCAAGTCATCAAAATCAAGCAGGGCTTGGAAACCACCGTCGCCAAGCAGATCACCACCTTCATCCGCGACAGCAAGTTTAAGGTCACCACCCAGATTCAGGGCGAGGAAGTCCGCGTCAATGGCAAGAACCGCGACGACCTGCAGGCTGTCATCGCCGCCGTGCGCGCCAAGGATCTCCCCGTCACCGTCCAGTTCGTCAATTTCAGGGACTGATTTCGCGCAATCCGCTTTCGCCTCCCGAAACGCCCCGGATATCCCTCCTGCTCCTTTCCTCATCGGTTACAAATCCATTTCCGGAGTGCGCCCGTCCCCCGGGCGCAGCGGCATCGCCGTGTTTTGGTTTTAGGTTGGTTTCTTCAAGCAAGGCGGGCGGTATTATTCGGGAGAATCGTTCATGGGTTGTCAAGCGGTTGGAGATTCTTTCCGCCCGCAAACGCCAAGCTCTCCCCGCAATACAATCCGGTAAAACAGCCAGTCACCAGGTGCAAGGCTTCACAGTTTAACTTCATACCCCGAGATGTGGCTCGCATTTTGGGGGCTAAACTCATGTCTCTTAACCCGGTAACCACCCGTATTAGCCAATTCGCCGGATGTCGACACGCTGAGCCAGGCCAGGCAAAGCGGGGGGGGGCTTGGCACTTCGATTCCATTTGCGCCAACCCCTTTTTTTTGGCATTTAAATCCCCCTATAGCTCATGAAAACGCCGATTTTTTATCGCTCCCTCCTGGTTCTGGTTATTCTCTGCGCGCACCGTTCAGTCGCCGCCACTTCGCCGCTGGCGGGCAACCCGGGCTCGGAGTCCATCGCCCGGATTCATTGGCTCGGCCAAAAAAAGATCGCCACCCACACCAACGCCGCCGCCTTCAACCGCATCTGGAATGAGCCGGCCAGCACCACGCTCAAAACCCAAACCCTCGACCGCCTCGCCGCCGCGGCCTGGCGCTTCTTCCCCGGCCTGACTGCGACCAACCCCATCGCCGCCAACCTCTTGCGACCCCTGCTCGACGACCTGATTTCTGAGGAGACCCGCTGCGAAATCCGCCCCGCTCCCGGTCAATCCGCTCAACTTCTTCTCGCCATCCGCTTGGGCTCGGACCGATCCCGCCTCTGGGAATCCAATCTGGCCGGAGCGCTCAAAGCCCTTACCGGCCACGCCCCCGCCCAGGCCGCCGGCCGGGCCGGTTGGACCTTCCAGTATCCTGCCGCTCCCCGAGTCATCGACCTGACCCGGGTTGGTGATTGGACCTTCTTGGGTGTCAGCTCCGCTCCAAACCGATTGTTCCTCGACGAAGCGGCCCGGCTCGAGCTGCTCCGATCCCCCCGCCTTGCTCAGGGCACTTCGGCCGGGGCCACTGCCGATCTCTGGGTCAGTGCTCAGTTGGATCTGCCCCGGATCAGCCGCGTTTTGGGGCTGGGGTGGGAATTGCCCGAGGGCTTCCCGAAAATTGACTTCAGCATGACTGGCGATGCGCAGGGCGTTCGCAGCCAGGCGGTTTTAGACTTTCCACGCCCCCTCCAGATGCGGCTCGATCCCTGGCATCTTCCCTCCCGCCTCCTTCACCCGCCCTTGGGCGGTTTTAGTGCCATCCGCGGCATGTCCTCTTGGCTGGGTGCTTTGAAAACCTGGCAAAACCTGCAAATCGGCCCGCCACCCGACCAGTTCTTCACTTGGTCGCAGGAAGGCATTCCGATGCTCACTTTTTTTGCCAGCCCGCTCACCGCCGCCAGCAATCGGGTCGACCAGTTCTCCAACCGGGTCTTGGAACTGGGCGCCTCTTGGTTCGCCACCAATGGCTATACCCGCTACACCCGATCCCAGACCTACAACGGTCTCGAATGGCACGGACTACCCCAAATGGCCCCTTATCTGCAGTCCATCTCCACTCCGGATGGCGAGTTTGCCGCCGGCGGCTTTATGCCCATCGGGATGGTGGCGCGCACCCCGGCCGCGCTCCCATTCCAGCAGGCTCTTAATCGCACCAACCTCATCGCCTACGATTGGGAGTTGACCGGGCCCCGCGCCGAGGCCTGGACCATGATCAGTCAATTTGCCCGGATCTCATTACGTAAGTCACAAATGCCCCCTAGTGGAGCGCTGGGTTGGATTCTCGCTGCCAAAAGCTGGCTGGGACCGTGCGTGACAGAAGTCACCCGGACCGGGCCGGCACAAATCTCCATCGCCCGGAAATCCACTGTGGGGTTTTCATCTGTCGAGCTGCATCTGCTCGCCGACTGGATGGAATCGCCGGCGTTTCCTCGCGGGATGCACACCCTGTTGGCGGTGCCTGAGGTCATGCAGCGCCGGTTACCGCGCCGACCCGGTGCGGCTGCCGGCACCTCCGCGCCACCTGCCGCCGTGGCTGCACCCTTGGCCTTTCCCTTACCCGGAAAGTAAAAGGGCAGGGGGCGGAGGAAAAAGGACGGAGGACGGATCCGGATTCATCAAACACCCCGGTTTAGTCAGTATTTGGGTTTATTTTCGGAATTCGCGTCACTTCGTTATCGTTCGATTTTCTGTTTTCGAATTTCTGCTTTGTTTTTCAAGCGCCGTAGGCGCGACCTGTCTATAGAAACAGAGCCAACCAAGATATCCCCCCGGCCCCGCAGGGGCGGCACAGGGCGTTGCCTGTCTAAAAGGGGCGTTTCGATACCATTCTTTGGATGCGCTTACCGCTTAGCTCTTGGCTTTTGCCCGAATTGTGCCGCTCCTCTGGAGCTTGGCTGTGGCGCCCCGGGTTGCGATCGCGTATCGGCCCAATACGGTGGGTCGTATTGCGGTCGTGCGGCGGTCGTGCGGCGGTCGTGCGGCGGTCGTGCGGCGGTCGTGCGGCGGTCGTGCGGCGGTCGTGCGGCGGTCGTGCGGCAAGGTCTTTCAAGCGCCG
>CAIQOK010000149.1 GCA_903873415.1 uncultured Verrucomicrobiota bacterium
CGGTAGAAAAGCCGGAGACACCTCCATAACCAAGCGAGCCGTAACCCTCTCTCGACAAAGCGGCTGCGGCGGCCATGCTCTCGCGGAAAAAATCGCATCCCTGCTGCAAGCGCAAACCCCAAAAGACGCACCCGCCTGGACCCTGTTCGACCGCAATCTGGTCGAGCAAGTCCTGTCCGACCATCATCTGCCCGAACGATTGGCCAAATTCATGCCGGAGGACAAAGTACCGGTCTTGGACGACATCATGGATGAACTCTTCGAGCTGCATCCCTCGGAATGGACACTGGTGCAGCACACATCTGAAACCATGCTCCGCCTGGCGGAACTGGGCAACGTGATCATTCTGGGGCGCGGCGGCAATGTCGTCACATCCAAGCTGCCCCACGTATTCCATGTCCGCCTTGTCGCCTCGCGAGAGCTGCGGCTCAAACACATGGAACGCTTCGAGGGGTTGACCCCAAAAGCCGCCGCCAAGCGCCTCGATCTCGAAGATCAAGGCCGAGCCCGGTATTTGAAAAAACATTTCAACGCGGATATCGACGATCCGCTGCTGTACCATCTAGTGCTTAACATGGACCGCATTGATCTGGAGTCCGCGGCGCGCCTGATCTGCGATCTGGTTCTCAGCCATGATCTGGCGTTGCCGTCCCGGACAACAAAGGAGATCCTCAAGGTTTAGTCTTCCCATGGCAAGGAGCGTGGCGGCTTTAAACAAGCCCATCCAATCGACCGGGAATCTGACGTCCTAACAATCCTGATCTCGTCGTTATATTTCATAGGCAAACCAGACCAATGAGATCTAATATCGTTTCGTGCGGTGGCTTCCGACCCAATACCATGTGCGCGATTCGCCTGGAAACGCGAGTAACCGGCTCTCTTGGCTGCTGATCTTTCCGGTTCTGGGCTTTGCCGGCTTTCTGGGCTGGATGTGGTGGAGTCAGGAAAAACCTCAAAAGACACAATTACTCCACCCGCCCAAGCAAACCAGCATTCCAAACCAAACCCATTCTCCCAGCCCCCCACCGCCTCCCGTTTCAAGACGCTCCGGGATTCCTGCCCCACTACGCACCCTGACCCCGCCCTTGATTGCCTGTCCGAAGCCGGACGTGTTGGCTGTTCAAATCGCGTTGGACCGGTTGGGATATTCGAGCGGATCCATCGACGGACGCCCCGGATTCCAGACGCGCTCCGCCCTTCGGGCTTTTCAACTCCAAGCCGGACTTCCGGCCACCGGTGAATTGGACACCGCCACAGAAATGCACCTGCCCCTCAACGATGCGGCGTTTGCCACGTGGACTGTGACCAGCAACAATCTGGCGCGGTTGCAACCAATGACGAAAACCTGGCTGGAAAAGTCCCGGCAATCCGCACTGGATTATGAAACGATTCTGGAACTGGTGGCTGAGGAAAACCACGCCCACCCGGCTCTGATCCGCCGTCTGAATCCGGGTGTTACTTGGAGCAATATCCCGGCCGGCACCTTGCTGCAGGCACCCAAAGTGACGCGTCCGGATCCGGTGGAGAAGGCCGCCTTTGTTGAAATCAGGTTGTCGGACAAAACACTCGAGGCGTTTGGCACAGAAACAAATCTGCTGGCACACTTTCCCTGCAGCATCGCGCAACGGGTGGAAAAAAGGCCCGAGGGCCAGTTGCATGTGGCCGCCGTCGCACCGCACCCCAATTACACCTTTGCTCCCGATCTCTTCCCTGAATCGCCCGAAGCCAGACAATTAAAAACCAAGTTGGTGCTACCAGCCGGACCGAACAACCCTGTCGGTACCGTCTGGATCGGATTGGATCGCCCCGGCTACGGGATTCACGGCACCCCACGCCCCGAAGATGTTGGGCGAACGGAATCCCACGGCTGCTTTCGGCTGGCCAACTGGAACGTGGAATACCTCCTCAAACTGGTCTGGGTGGGAATGCCGGTGCGTGTGCTGCCTTAGCAGCCTGTTTAGAAAATCCTTTTTTGGAAAAGCCGTATAAACAATCGGGGTGTCCCACTGGAACTCTGGCGCAAAACTCATTCTCCAGCAGGTTGCCGGCCGCAATCGGCTCGACTTCCTGCGGGTGATTGCCACACTGCGCGGCCAATGCTGGCTGCCTTTTGCTGCACTTTGCTCTTCGCCTGCTCCGCCATTACCGGCCGGAGACTGTCGCACCTTGTTCCGGGCACCCAAGCCAACCTTACCCGACTTCTCATCGCGGCCACACTGCTTGGCTTATGGTCCCACTTTTTCGGCTCAGGACTCCATGGCCCCGCCTTCCCCTTTCTCTTTGCAAGCGGTTGTGTTGGCTTTGGCATTGGGGACCTTGCATTGTTCCAAACCTATCCGCGCCTGGGGACTCGACGGGCGATGGTCATGGTGCAATGTCTGGCCGCCCCCTTTGCGGCGCTGGCGGAATGGGTGTGGCTCAATCACTCACCCACCTTGCCCCAAGCCGGTTTCGGTTTGCTGGTTCTCACCGGAGTCGGCCTGGCCTTGATGCCGACCAAAAACGAGCCGCAACCGGGAACCGGGCTGGCCGCGGGCTTTTTCTTCGGCACCATCTCGGCTCTTTGCCAGGGAGGCGGAGCGGTACTCAGCCGCAAGGGCTATGCCGTGGCCGCAGCCGCGGGGGCTCCGCTGCACGGCCTTCGGGACGGAATCAACGCCGCCTACCAGCGCATGGTGGGAGGAATTCTGATTTCCGCGGCTTTTTTTCTCTACCTAAAACTGGCGCACCGGCCGCAGGCCGCGAGCAAATCCAACTGGGCTGCAGGCTGGCCGTGGGCCGCCGCAAACGGGATGCTCGGCCCGGCCTTTGGAGTCACCTGCTTCCAGTGGGCTTTGATGAGCAGCCCCACAAACCTCGTACTACCCATCGTCGCCACCACCCCCTTGGTGGTGCTGCCGTTGGCCCATTTCATTGAAGGCGACCGCATCACGCGGCGGGCCATACTGGGTGGACTGATCGCCGTAGGGGGGGTGATTGGACTGACGCTTTCAAAATAGATTGCCTGCGGACAACCCGAACGGATACCAGAAAGCGGAAAAACAAAATTAAAAAATCAAAGTCTGGTGCGGACGCCACAAGCGCGGGCCAGGCACCAACCCCGCAATGCCTCGAAGAGGGCAAACAAGCCGCCCGCCACCAGCGGCAGGCAGGCCCAAAGCGTCACATCGGCAAGCACAATGCCAAGGATAAGCAGATTGACGCCAATAACACCGCGGACCATCCGGCCGTAGAAATTAATGTTTGGCTTGAAAAAGCTGCTCATACTTGTGGGTTAACACAAAACAGAACGGTTGGAAAGACCCGCTTCACTCTTATCTCCACCGGCCGGGTGGAAAAACACAGGACCGGCCCCACCCGCATACCGGCCTCGGATAATCTTTTCTCAATGGTGGATCCAATGCGGTAGGCGGCATCAAAGATCGTAGCTGCACCCGCCCAAGCTCAACCCGGCGGGGTTTTAATGAGATTGGGATAGAGATGGTGCATGCAGTCCGGGCAGATCCCGTGGGTGAAATCGGCGTTGGACCGGCTTTTGATATAAGTTTCCACCTGTTCCCAGTAGCCGTTGTCGTTGCGGATTTTCTTGCACGATGCGCAGATGGGCAAAAGTCCGCCCAAGGTCTTAACCCGCGCCAAGGCCTGAGTGAGTTCCTCAATGAGCTTGCTGCGTTCCCGTTCGGCCTCCTTGCGCAGGGAAATATCCCGGGCCACAACCGAGGCCCCTATCACCCGACCAGCGCCGTCCTTAACCGGCGAAACTGTCAATGCCACCTCAATCGGCTTACCGTCCTTGCGCAGACGCAAGGTTTCATACCGCAAAACCCGCTGACCACACTTGATCTTGTCGGAGATCTCCTCCAGTTCAGCGCTGCGGTCGGGGGGCTGCAAACGGTTCAGGGACTGGCCGATCATTTCCTCGGCCGTGTAGCCGAAAATCCATTCGGCCCCGGAATTCCAACTCAACACGGTTCCCTCAAGAGTCTGGCTGAAAATCCCGTCATCACAGCTCTCAACCACCGATGCCAGATGGACCATCATGGCCTCAGCCCGGGTCCGACCACGCCGTTCCCGATGCGATCGCAACTCGCGTCCCACCACCGGAATGAGACGCGAGAGGTTGTCCTTGGACACAAAATCATCCGCGCCGGCCTTCATCATTTGCACGGCGACTTCCTCGCCGATACGGCCCGAAACCACGATGAATGGAATGTCCAGCCCCTTTTCCTGGCACATGGCCAAAGCGGCGGGACCGCTGAATTCAGGCAGGGAAAAATCGCTGATGATCAGATCCAAAGCATCGCGCTCAAGCGCATTGCGCATCGCCTCCGGGGTGTCGACCCGCTCCACCGTCAGCTCGTAGTCAGCGGTCCTGAGCAGATGAACGAGCAAAAACGCCGCGTCCTCGTTGTCCTCGACCAATAAAACTTTGATTGGAGTACCCATTTCACCCGCCTTGACTGATTTGTGCGTTCCGGAAACAGCAAGACCTTAGGCACGATTATCCTGCCCGTCAATCCTCCGCTTGGCGAACCGCCGAATACACTCCATAATTGGGTCCATGGAAGAATCCGAAACTATTCTGTGCCCGTTCTGCGGGCAACCCTGCGAGATCACTGTGGACACGGGCGTCCACTCACAGCGCTTCACCACGGACTGCGAAGTCTGCTGCCGTCCCTTTGAAGTCACAGCGGAATGCGAGGATGGGGAAATTCTGCGCTTGGAGGCGGCTGCCAATTAATGCAGGCTGGCGTCATGCATAAGTTTGCCAACACGGTTTTATGGGTCTACATCGTCCTGCTGCTCGCAGGCGGGTTGATCGGGTTTCTCAAAGCAAAAAGCAAGGTTTCCCTTATCCTGTCCAGCGTGTTTGCCGCGCTGCTGATTCTCACGGCGGTCAAAGGAATTCTGGACGAACAATTCGCCCGGACTCTGGCCAATATTTTAATGGCCCTGCTTCTGGTGGTGTTCTCCATCCGCCTGACCAAGACGAAAAAGTTCATGCCCAGCGGCCTGCTGCTCTTCCTGACCATCGCCGTCCTGGCGCTGCGAAACATCCAGTTCTGACCCGGCCCCGCCGCACTGCCGCTGTGCCTGAAACATCCCTGCCCATCTGGGAAATCGAGCCTCAGATCGTTGAGCGCTTGCGCTCCGGTCACCGGCTGATTCTCTCAGCCCCCACTGGCTCGGGCAAAACAACCCAGGTCCCCCAGATGCTCCTGCAAAGCGGGCTGCTTGACCATGGCCAAGTGGTCATCCTCCAACCACGCCGGCTCGCCGCACGACTGCTTGCAACCCGCGTGGCCCAAGAACTCGGCGTGCCCTTGGGCAAAGAGGTGGGCTACCAGATCCGTTTTGAAAACGTCACGTCACGGGAAACCAAAATCCGCTTCGTGACCGAGGGCGTGCTCCTGCGGCAGATGATCGACGATCCCCAGCTGCGGGGCGTTTCCGTGCTCCTCTTCGATGAATTCCATGAGCGCCATCTTTATGGAGACATCACTCTGGCCCGCGCCTTGGAGGTGCAGGAACGGACGCGGCCGGATCTGAAAATCGCCGTGATGTCCGCCACTCTCGATGCGGATCTGTTGTCCGACTACCTCTCTCGCACCACCATCCCACCCGGGGTGCAGGCCGGAACGGCGCGGCGCCACCCCTGCTCCGTTCTGGCTTCGGAAGGCCGCACCTTTCCGGTGGAGATACGCTATGCGGCGGAGCCGGGTTACGCGGACAAGCGACCCGTGTGGGATCAGGCGGCCGAGGCTTTTGGCAGGCATGTTCGCAGTGGCGGCACGGGTGACGTGCTCGTCTTCATGCCCGGCGGCTACGAGATTTTCCAGACCATCGAAGCCATACGCCACACCGCGGAATCCAAAGGGTTCATCCTGCTCCCGCTGCACGGTGAACTCACGCCCAAAGACCAGGACGCCGCCGTGGCGCGGTATCCCCAGCCGAAAGTGGTCGTGTCGACCAACGTGGCCGAAACATCACTGACCATTGACGGCGTGCGGCTTGTGATTGATTCGGGGCTGGCCCGCATCCCGCGCTTCGACGCCAACCGCGGCATCAACACGCTCATGGTCGAGAAAATCTCCCAATCCTCGTCCGATCAGCGGGCCGGACGGGCCGGGCGCACTGCCCCGGGCACCTGTCAGCGGCTGTGGTCGCGGGACGAACATGCCCATCGCCCGGCTCAGGAGCTGCCGGAGATCAAGCGCCTTGATTTGGCGGAGGTGGTCTTGACCCTCAAAGCTGCGGGGGTGGACGATCTGCAGTCCTTTCGCTGGTTGGAACCACCGGATGCAAAGAGTCTGGAGCACGCCGAGGAACTACTGCGCGATCTGGGCGCGGTCAAAGCCGATCCGGCGGCTCTCCACTCCCGACACCCGGTCATCACCTCGGTCGGCCGCAAGATGCTGGCTTTCCCCATGCACCCCCGCTATTCACGGATGCTGCTGGCGGCGCAAGAATACGGCTGCGTCTACCAAGCCTGCCTTGCCGCAGCCCTGACCCAGGGACGCGATCTGCTGCTGCGCAATGTGGACCGCGATACCCAGTCCGCCCGGGAGGATTTACTCGGCGAAAAGGCCTCCTCAGATTTCTGGATCCTGATGCGGGCCTACAATTATGCGGCCAACCAACAGTTCCGGATCGACGCCTGCCGCAGGCTCGGCATCCATGCCGTCACCGCGCGGCAGGTCGGCCCTCTGCTCGATCATTTCATCCGCATCGCCCAGCGAGAAGGGCTTGATGCGCAACCGCGGGAGGTCAAGGACGAGGCGCTGCAGAAATGCCTCCTCATCGGTTTTTCCGACCGGATTGCGCTGCGACTGGATCAAGGCACCCTGCGCTGCGAGTTGGTGCATGGCCGGCGCGGAGTGCTGGCCCGCGAGAGTTCCGTGCAGCAAAGCCCCCTGCTGGTGGTCGCCGAAATCCGCGAGGTCGAGACCCGCGACAAAGAAGTCAGCACCATCCTCTCGCTGGCCACGGCCATTGATCCGGAATGGCTGCGCGAACTTTTCCCCGACGACATTCAGACGGAGTTGAAGGTGCATTTCGATGGCACGCAAAAACGGGTCATGGCGGCCGAGCTGGCGCGATTTCGCGGTCTGCCGCTGTCGGCTCGCCGGATTGATCCACCGCCGGCCGAGGCGGCTGCCCGGTTGCTGGCCGACGAGGTCGTCGCCGGAAATCTGATTTTAAAGGAATGGGATCACACGGTGGAGCAATGGATCTTGCGGCTCAACCTGCTCAACCAATGGTGTCCCGACCTTGCTTTGCCTCCCATCACCGAGGACGACCGCAAGCTCCTTATTGAACAGGTCTGCCAGGGTGCGATCGGCTACAAAGATATCAAGGATCGCCCCGTCCGGGCGGTGGTGCAATCATGGCTTTCCCCGACACAGCAAGGGCTGCTTGACAAATACGCACCGGAACGTCTGGCACTGGCCAACGGCCGGACGCCAAAGATCACCTACGAGCGGGGTAATCCCCCGCACCTTTCACTGAGAATCCAAGATCTTTACGACGTGGCGCAAACACCCAAAATCGGACTGGGCCGCGTGGCCGTGTTGGTGCATATCCTGACTCCCGGAATGAAGCCCGTTCAGGTGACTCAGGATCTGGCCGGATTTTGGCGCGACCAGTATCCCAAGCTGAAGTTGGAGCTGCAGCGGCGCTATCCCAGGCACGAATGGCGCTGAGAGAAGAACAAACTTCCGTATTAGTACGGATGCCTTCTCCCACTATCTACGGATTGACATTTCCCCCCCCCGCTCAATTATGGCGTAGCGATCGGGACGGTCCTGCCGTGGAAAGCCAAACGGCTCTGGCCTGTTGCGAACGCGAGACATAAAAAACAACACACTAACAAGAAGCATGAAACGCATTCTAAGTCTTATCTCCGTTCTGACCCTGGCGGGATTCACCTCCCACGCCGGCACCGCCGTCACCCCCGCCTGCAACAGCGGATCGACCCCTTGTTCGGCCAGCATCTGTGGTCAGGTGACCGACTCCACTTTCGGCAGCGTCCCGGTGGTCGGTTTACCGGCCACCACCGTCTCGCTCAACAACGCCCTAGGTGCCACTCTGAACACAACGACCACCGATGCCAATGGCAATTATTGTTTCACCGGTCTGCAGGCGGGCACCTACACGGTTGTAGTCACCCCCCTGCTGGGCTACATCCAAACCAACGTCACCACCTGCTGTCATTCCCGGGATAGTTCCGGGCAGGACAACTGGCTGGAAAACGACGGATGCACGCACCACAAGACCTCCCACACCGAGTGCTGGACCGACAGTGACAACTGCCGGCACTGGCGGGATTCCAACGGGAATGATTGCTGGGATGACAAGCTCAACCAGCATCATTGCCAGCCGATCAGCTACACTCCTTGCCCGCAGAACAACCGCCAACTTCTTCCTGACGGCCGCCAAAGCTGGACGGAGAATGACGGTTGCCAGCATTATGACCAATCCGATGTTGAATCCTGGCAGGACGGCAACCTCTGCAGCCATTACAAAGACGATTCAGGCCGCGATTGCTGGCACGACCAGTCCGGCGGCTACCATTGTCAGGCCCCGGGTTACAGTCCCTGCAGCGGGCCCTTGGACAACACAGCCACGGTGACTATCACGGCTTGCCAGTCCAAGTCCTGCGTTAACTTCTCCTATATCCTCTCAATTCCCCTGGTCACGGTGACCGTTTCAGGACCGACCTTCGCCGTCAGCGGCCAAGTCATCAGCTATAATTGCGCCGTCACCAACACCGGCAACGTCCGCCTTCTGGGCGGCACAATCTCTCATAACGTAGGCAACTACGATGCCAACGGCTGGGTGGGCGAACCCTCTGTGGTCACCATCACCTGTCCTACGCTGCAACCCGGTCAGGGCTGCATTGTCCAGCAGCGATGCACCTCCAGCTCCAACGGCTATGTTGCCTGCGTGAGCAAGGCCTCCTGCAAGCATGAAAAAGGTGAAACCTCCGACACCAAGGGCGTGGGCACCAAGGTGGACAAATAGGACGGTATCGGTTTGGTGAAAAGGCGGGGCTCCGGTTCATTCCGAAGCCCCGCCTTTTTCGCTTCGGAATACCGAGTGCAAATTGCATTTTCATCCGGCGGGATTTGCCTATCCTTAATCCATGAGCTTACTGCCTTTCGCCGCACTCCCGCCTCATCGGGCCCGGTCTTTTCTGCCACAAACCCTTGACCTGGGCCAGTGGAACCAAATCGCCCCCTGGTTCGACGCCTTGGAGAAACGGGCCCCTGATTGCCGGTCCGCCGCCCAACTGGAAGACTGGTTGCTGGACTGGAGCGAACTTTCCGCCGCGCTGGATGAGGAATCCTCGCGCCGCTACATCGCCATGACCTGCCACACGGACAGCACCGAGGCGGAGCAGTCCTACCTTCATTTCGTCGAACAGGTTGAACCGGAGCTCAAGCCCCGTCAGTTTGCCCTTGAGCGGATTTACGTCGCCCACCCCGTGCGCGAACAATTGCCCGAGACGCGTTTCCATGTGTTCAACCGCGATGTGAAAAACCATGTGGACCTCTTCCGCCCGGAAAACGTGGCTCTGGAAACCGAGGAGGCCAAGCTTTCCCAGCAATATCAGAAACTCATCGGCTCACAAACAGTCCGATTCCGGGACGAGGAAAAGACGCTCGTCCAGATGGGCCGTTATCTGGAAGAACCCGACCGTGCACTGCGGCAGGAGGCTTGGGAACTCGTCGCCAAACGCCGCCTGCAGGACGTGGACAAGTGCGAAGACATCTTCGAGGAACTCATTTTACTTCGCACCCGGATCGCAAAAAACGCGGGGTTCGACAACTACCGCGACTACGCCTTCCGCCAAAAAGGCCGGTTCGATTACACGCCGCAGGACTGCCTTCGGTTCCACGACGCCGTGGCCAAGGAAATCGTTCCGGCCGTGCGCGCGATCCAAAAGGAACGCAAGCAGCAGCTCAATCTGGCGCAACTGCGCCCTTGGGATCTGGCGGTCGACCCGCAAAACCGCCCCCCACTCAAACCCTTTGCCTCGGTGGACGAAATGGTTGACCGCACGCAAAGCATCTTCAACCACCTCGATCCGGAACTGGCTCTCGGGTTCCGGCAAATGCAGGATCTCAATCTCCTCGATCTGGACAACCGCAAAGGCAAAGCGCCCGGCGGCTACCAGTCCACGCTTTCGGAGGCGCGTGTGCCCTTCATTTTCATGAATGCGGTCGGCTTGCAGCGTGACGTCGAAACAATTCTCCATGAGGCCGGCCACGCCTTCCACGCCCAAGCCACACGGAATGAGGATTTGTATGCCTATCGCGGCGCGCCGATTGAATTTTGCGAGGTGGCATCCATGGCCATGGAACTGCTCGGCAACGAATTCCTCGAGGAGTTTTACCCAACCGCCCAAGCCGACCGCGCCCGAAAAACCCATCTCGAGGGCATCATCGGATTCTTCCCTTGGATGGCGACCGTGGATGCCTTTCAAGACTGGATCTACACCCATCCCGGCCACACGCGGGCCGAACGCAAAGCGGCGTATCTGGCCCTCATGGACCGATTCGGCGGGGACGTGGATTATTCCGGGCACGAGGAATCACGGGCGCATTCCTGGCACCGGCAACTTCATATCTTCATCCACCCCTTTTACTACGTGGAGTACGGGATTGCCCAACTGGGCGCTTTGCAGGTGTGGGCCAATTCCAGAGCGGACAAGGCGACTGCGTTGGCCGACTACAAAAAGGCGTTGGCCTTGGGCGGGTCACGCCCCCTGCCAGAACTCTTCGCAGCCGCGGGCTGCAAACTTCAATTCGACACCGAAACCATCAAGCCCTTGATCGAACTTGCTCAATCCGAGCTGAACAAATTGTGAACGGATCCCGGCTCCACGGCAAACCGACATCGATCGTTAAAAATCTGTCGAAGAATCCGCAGCGCTCTTTTCCAACCGGCTTGCAGAGGCTGTCCGCTCAGACCAGCCGCGGCAGAAAGGATGCTTTGATCAAACACCTCCGTCCCATTCCACCTCTGAAAACACAGAGCGGCTCGGCGCGTCAGCAACAACGGGTCCTTTCTGGCAGGGGGGAGAATTCAGACCGCCATTATGAGCTCCCGGGAACGCTCCCGCACTGCCGCCTGCCGCCGGGCTTGGACGAGCGCGTCGGCGGCTTTCTCATCGAACAACTCTGGAAATAAAAGAAGTGGAAACGGCCCTGCCCATGCCAAGGCTGCAGCCTCCGATGCCGCGCGCTCAACCCCGGGCGCCGCCGTTGAATCAACCAAATGCATCAAAGCCGCGGCAAGCAGCCTGCTCTTGAGGTTTTCCAATTCCTCATCAGGTGCGGCAGAAATACGTACCGGTGCCCGCCTGACCTCACAGCAGTTTTCGGGCTCCAACCAAGGCGATGTTCTTTTGCAACTCATACTCATATAAAAACCGTGCGTTCTTGCCAGATTCAGACGCCGCAATCCACCGGTTTGTTCAATGAATTCAGAAACCGCACTCGCCCGGGACGCTCTCCTCGTCCACCGCCCGGCTCCGGTAACATTCAATTTGAGTCAACTCGCTCTAAAAGAAGCAAAGGGTATTTCACTTGTGCTCAAGCTGTCCCCTATGCAAATTGCGCTCCAATGATATTCAAGGTGCCGATCCTGACAATGATGGCTGCCTTGCTCGCGGTCCCCGTGCGCGCTCCAGCCTCCGGATCCCCCCCAGCCCCGCTAACCTCCCACCGAAACTCGATTGCCCTGATAAATTGGGCCAGAATCGAGTCTCTGAATCTTCGATGGCTGGAGCGGGACAAAAGATTGGAATTGAGCAGTCACAACTCCCGATTCGTCTTTGAAATCAACTCCTGTCAGGCGCGGGTCAACGGAGTGGGCGTCAGGCTCTCTTTCCCCCCCACCCTTCAGAATGGCACGGTCATGATTTCGCCGGTCGACTTGAACCAGACACTCCTGCCATTGCTCAAGCCCGCTCAGGCCCGGCCCGGCAGAACGATCACAACCATTTGTCTGGACCCAGGCCACGGGGGGAAAGATCCGGGCGAACACTTGGGCGGGCGTCTGGAAAAATCGTGCACCCTGCAGCTGGCCCGGGAATTGCGGGAGCAACTCCTCAAAGCCGGGTTCAAAGTCATTCTGACCCGTACTTCCGATACCACGATGGATTTGACTACACGAACGGAACTGGCTCGACGCCGCCAGGCCGACCTCTTCCTAAGCCTGCACTTCAATTCTTCACCAGAAGCGCGCAGCGATGTCCGGGGGATTGAAACTTATTGCCTGACCCCCGCCGGTGCCCGCTCCTCAAACACCGCCGCCGGGCAAACCGGCGACACCCGGATCCTGCCTGCCAACCGCAACAACAGCGCAAGCCTGCGCCTAGCTTATCTAACCCAAAAGAAGCTCGTCCAGCAACTCGGGGCGGAGGATCGCGGCGTCAAACGCGCCCGCTACGAAGTCCTACGCGAAGCGGAAATGCCCGCGATCCTCATTGAAGGCGGATTTCTCTCCCACCCTACGGAGGGGAAAAAGATTTTCGAACCGGCTTACCGCAAACAGATGGCTCAGGCAATCCTGCAAGGCGTAGTGGCCTACCAACGGGGCGACAATAGTTGATCCTTCCGCAAGGGGCTTGAAAAACACCCCATACCGGATGTGCAGGCTTTCCCTCTCTGATCCCCCAAAAGCCCCAATCCACAAGGCCGTTTACAAACCCATTCGCACGCCTCAAGGCCTTGTCCTCCAAACCCATACTAGGAATTTAAAAAACAACATGCTGTTTGCCATCGGCGCGCTTCCAGAAGAGGCACCCGACATCCTTGCTACGGACATAGGTCACCTTGGCGATGGACTGATCGGTCAACCGCTGGCACTGGCGCAACTTATCGCGCAGACGCAACGGCAGGCGCCGTCGAAACCAGAATGAGTCCTCCAGCAGCTTGATGTGCTCGGCGATTTCGAGGTCAGTGAAAGCCATATTGAAATGATTCAGTCGGATACGTGCGCGCATTGAGCGCTGAAAGCCCGATCCACCGTGCTTGGTCCGATCCGTCGAGCGGGTTGAATGGTTTTGCGGATGGTTTCCCAGGGCGATGCCCTGGGCTGGGATGGGGCGCGCCATTGGCGCTGGCGAACGTGAGTTCGGCCACGAGGGCGGAGAGAAGGTTCGCGGCAGTGGCGCGGGAGGCGGCGAGCCGCGTTTTCAACGCGTCTTCCAAGGCCATCAATTGGTCCATCTTGAACAGGATCCGGCGTTTTTGGGCGAAGGGTGGAGTGCAATGCAGTAAAAAACCACCCTTCCTTGACCGCCAAATCCGCATGATTAGTTGATTCCTACCAGATGAATCCGGTTGAGGAAGATTGACCGAGGCTCTCCTCCCGGCCGCGCCACACACCAAATTACGAACAAAGTGTTCACAAGTCGCGTGTCAGTAAAAATGACCCGACACATTAGAGCAAAGGGAACCTGCTAGAAAATAAGACTGACTTCCAGAATGCTCAGCCTAAATTTAGAGAACTGGCAAGGCGCATGATCTGTTGCCCTTTGCATCCAAACAAAATTTGTGAAATCAAAATCATTCATGATCATCGCCGGAGAACCGAGCGGAGATACGCTGGCGGCGGAGCTGGTTACGGAGTTGCGGGCCGGCTTGCTCGCAAGCCCTCCGCCCCCCACAGCCGACGTGCAGCCTTTGCGCACGGAGCTGGCACCACGCTTTTTCGGCGCCGGCGGACCCAGAATGGCGGCGGCAGGCGTCGATCTGGCCTTCGACCTCACCCAACACTCCGTCATAGGTATCTCCGACGTGCTCAAAAAATATTCCCAGTTCCGGAGGCTCTTCAAGCAGCTGCTCCAAATGGCGCTGGACCGGCAACCGGATGTGATCATTGGCGTCGACTACGGAGGATTCAACCTGCGCTTCGGCCAGGCAATCAAGCGTGTTGTCCGCTCGAACCGGGGTTTGTTCAACAACTGGAACCCGAAGCTTGTTCAGTTTGTTTCCCCTCAGGTCTGGGCGTCACGGCCGGGCCGGGCCTATGAGCTGGCGCAGGATTACGACCTTCTGCTGAGCATTTTTCCGTTTGAAAAGGAATGGTATGCGCAACGCGTGCCGCAATTGCGCCTCGACTTCGTAGGCCATCCCATGCTCGGAAGATTTCAAAAGCCAGCGCCCGGCAATCAGCGCATCGTCACCGGTGCCGCTTCGCCGAAGGTGGTTTTACTGCCCGGCAGCCGGGCCGATGAGGTGCGCCGGCACTGGGGACTAGTCGCGGGCGCCTTCGACCTATTGCGCCAAAAACTTCCCGGGATTCAGGGCACAATGATCCTGCCCGATGAAGCGCTGCTGCAGTCGTTAAAACACTTGGACGTCCCGCAAGGCCTGAAACTGCAGGCGGGAGGACTCGCCGCAGCACTGGGCGAAGCCGACCTGGCCCTGACCAAATCGGGAACGATCACCATGGAGTGCGCCCTGTTCGGCGTGCCGGCAGTGGTGTTTTACAAGACATCCTGGCCAACCTATTGGATCGGGCGCCAGATTGTGAATGTGAAGTATCTGGCAATGCCCAATCTGATGTCCGGAGAGGAGATTTTCCCGGAGTTTATCCAGCATTCGGCTACGGCTGAAAATCTTTCCCGGGCTGGACTGGAACTTCTGCAAGACCCTCCGCGCCGCGAGAAAATCCGCCGCAAACTCGCGGATATTGTCGACTCACTCGGAGGCCCCGGAGCCATCCACCGGTCTGGAAAAGCCGTCCTGAGCCTGCTTCACTGAAAATAGCGGAAGCCAAAGCGCAAGGCAGCAGCGGCCCCGGAGATGGATCCGGACATGGCACTCACGCCCAGCGGCCGAGTCCGTGTTCGGGGGGGCCCATCACTTTGGGGCGCGGAAGATACGTTGATGCAGGGCGGCAGAACGCCCCGGCCGCACCGACTCTTTGGGGTTGGTTTAATGGTTTCAAGAACACACGGATCCACCGGCTTGCCGCCGGGGAAAGGCTTGATTAGCTTGGAAAGGTTGAAAAAAACACATTCACCCGAAATCCCTCGCAAGACGATCTACCGCCTCTCGGTTTATCTTCGCTGCCTGGCCCGGCTCAAGGACAACAAAATCCACACCGTTTCCAGCGAGGCGCTGTCGAAAGTGGCCGGGGTGAAACCCACGCAATTGCGCAAAGACCTCGCCTACTTCGGCCAATTCGGCACCCGTGGTCTGGGCTACGACGTGGCGGAATTATCCAGAATGATTTCCGATGAACTGGGCACGACCAGTCTCCAACCCGTTGTCCTTGTGGGCGTGGGTAATCTCGGCCTGGCGCTGCTATCGTATCGGGGATTTGAACACGAGGGATTTGAGATCGTCGCCGCCTTTGATGCGGAACCGGCCCGGCCGCGTGACAAGAAAACCAGCCAACCTTTGCTCGGAATGGACGAGCTTTCGGAGTTTGTTCACAAGCACGGCGTGAAGATGGCTATCCTCACCGTCCCGGCCATCGCCGCCCAAGAGGTGGCAAACCAGCTGATCCAAGCCGGCATCGCCGGCATCCTTAATTTCTCAACCATCGTGCTCACCGTGCCCGAGGAAGTAATGGTAAACAATGTGAACCTGGCCATCGAACTGGAGAACCTCAGCTATTTCATTCAGGACTGACCGGATCCGTTTTTTTCAACTCTCCAAGCAGCCGGGCCCGTTCCAGCGAATGGTCCAGGTCAGCGCAGACGTTATCCAGCCCGAGCCGTTCGACCAATCCAGCCCGGGTCAGAGCGAACATGGGCTGGGAATGCGGCCCGCAAAGAATAAGATCCTTTTTCTGCCGTCGCAGTTTTTCCATTAAATCCTCCAAAGCCTCCAGACCCGTGGCATCAATCACCAGAACATCGCGCACCCGAAGTATCAGCACCTCCGGCAGCTCTCCGGCACGCCGCAGCACGGTCTCCAGCTTGTCCGCCGCGCCGAAAAAAAGCGCCCCGGAAACCCGATAGACCAACACACCTTCGGGAATCACCCTTCCCTTGGTCTGCTGGCCGGCTGCGTTCGCCTGGGAAACATCCCCCTCCACCTGCACCTCGGCGATATCGGAAAGCCGCTTGACCAGGAATGCGGAGGCCAGAACGAGCGATGCCCCGACAGCAGTGGGCAGTTCCGTGACCACGGTCAAGACGAAGGCGCAGAGAAAAACCGCCGCGTCGCTTTTCGGCCAGCGCCGCATCCGGGTAAACTGATGCCACTCTCCCATCCGCACCGCAACCACCACCAAGACGGCGCTCAGTGCGGCAAGTGGAACGTGTTTGAGAAGCGGCGCGGCAACCAAGAGCAGCACCAGAAGCGTCAGGGCATGGATCATTCCAGCCACCGGAGTTCGTCCGCCATGTCGCACGTTTGTGGCGGTGCGGGCCAGCACGCCGGTCACCGGCATGCCCCCAAAAAAACCGCTGGCGAGATTGGCAATCCCTTGGGCCATCAACTCCTGATTGGAATCGTGCCGGTCGTCAATCATTCCGTCGGCAACCACAGCACAGAGCAGTGATTCAATGGCCCCGAGCACCGCCACGGTCATCGCCGCCGGCAGCAGGGCGCGCCACTGATCAAACGTCAGCGCAGGCCAATGCGGAACGGGCAGATTTTGAGGCAAGCCCCCAAAAACAGTGCCGAGCGTGGCAATTCCGCAGCGGGCGGGCAAAACGGCAAACTTGGAAACCAGCGCGGCCAGCACGAGCACCACAATGGTGCCGGGCACACGCCGGCCGAGTTTGGCGGGCCAGAACCAAATCAGCACGGCGGCAATGGAACCAAGCAGAACTGTGGGCCAATTGGGATGAAAGCCCCCGGCCAAAGCACGAATTTTCTGCAGGAAATCCCCAGGCAACGCGCGCTCAAGCCCCAGAAAATCGCCGATCTGGGTGCTGAGAATCAAAAGCGCGATCCCGCTGGTAAAACCGGTGACCACGGGAAACGGAATGTATTTGATCAGGCCGCCCATCCGGGTCGCCCCCAGGATGAAGAGAATCAGGCCCGCGATCAGAGCGCATCCGGCCAAGCCTGCCGCGCCATGTGTCAAAAAAATCGGGAGCAGTAGCGGGACAAAAGCCCCGGCCGGACCGCCAATCTGCACCCGCGACCCGCCCAGCAACGAGATAAGCAACCCTCCGATAACCGCCGTGTAAACCCCGGATTCCGGCCGCAAACCCGAGGCGATCGACAGCGCAATGGCCAGCGGCAACGCCACGATGCCCACAGTGACTCCCGCAAGCACATCCGCCCAGAGCCCCTCACGCCGATAACCTTTAAGCGTGTCCAGAACCTTGGGACGAAAGGGGATGGACAGGTTCATGTTCGGTTCCGGGTTTTGCCGCCCCCCCTGGATTCCAACCGGCGGCCTTGCCTCAAAAAGACCGGATCAGAGCACATATTCCGCCAGAAAATCCTGATCTCCAGCGCGGCGACTCAGTTTGAATCCGACTTTTTCGCTCACTTTTTGCATGGGCAGGTTATCGGCCAAGATGACTGAAAAAACCCGGTCCATTTTCTCGTCCCGGGCGACATGTAAAAGCCGGCGAAGCAACCCGGTGCCAAGCCCATGCTTCTGCCACTGGTCGCTGACCAGGAGCGCAAACTCGGCCTCGTTGCGACCATGAACCTTGCTCAGGCGGCCAACCCCGAGAATCTCAAGCCCGCCCGCCGGGCTTCTGTGCTCTGCGACAAGCGCAATCTCCCGCTCGTAATCATTGAAACAAATGCGGGTCAACCGCTCATGGGCAATGCGCTCATCGAGCTTGAGCTGGGTGAAATAGCGGTGATAGACACTTTCCGGAGAAAGTGTCTGATGGAATCTGACCAGCAGCGGTTCGTCCTCCGGCCGGATGGGCCGCAGCATCACGGCGTCCCCGCCTTTCAACTTCAGCGGAGCCCTGTAACGCATCGGATAGGGACGGATGGCAAGCTTGGGGAGGTTGTGCTCGACCGTCCCCGGTGGATGCAGAACGACGCGGGCGTCCAGGGCAATCAAGCCCTGCGCTGAAGCAAAGAGCGGGTTGACATCGACTTCTTGGATCCAGGGTTGTTCCGCGACCATCTGGCTTAAGCGGACCATGAGCTCAGCCAAGGCGGCCAGATCGACGGACTTGCGGCCACGAACCCCCTTAAGCGCCTTATAAATACGGGTTGTCTCCATCATTCGGGTAGCCAGGGTGCTGTTGAGGGGCGGAAGCCCCAGAGCCTTATCCTCAAACACCTCCACCAGCTGCCCCCCCATTCCAAAGAGCAGCACAGGCCCGAATTGCGAATCAACCGAGCTGCCGATAATCAGTTCGTAGCCCTCATTCAAACAAATCATTTTCTGCACTGTCACGCCCTGGAAATGTTCCGGACCCGCGCTGCGGGCACAGGCGTTTTGTATGGCATGAAAAGCCCGGCTCACGCCCCGCTCGTCTCTCAGATCCAGCTCCACCCCGCCCACGTCGGTTTTGTGGGTCAGGGTCTGGGAACAAAGTTTCAACACCACGGGAAACCCCATGCCCACCGCGCATTTCAACGCTTCCGCCTCGGTTTTCGCCACGAGCGTCGGCACCGTGGAAATCTGGTAGCACCCCAGCAACTCCTTCGACTCAGCCTCGGTGAGCAGGGCGCGGCCGGCGTGCCGGACTGAATCGATGAGTTCATGCGCCCGGACGCGACCCGAGTTCAGATCCTCCAGAACAGCGGAGGGCAGCGGCGTTTCGTAGAGGGCCCGCAGGTTTTCCGTATAATGCCACATCCGGGTGAAAACCCGCGCCGCAGTGTCCGGATAGGGAAAGGTTGGAATGCCGATGTCGTTGAGGATTTGCTCGCCGGCCTCCACATTCTCACCACCCATCCAACTGGCCAACAACGGCTTGTCAAACCCCTTCGCAAAGGCCCCCAGCCTGACAGCCGTGCCGGCACAGTCGGTCATCGCCTGCGGGGTGAGAACAACCAGCATCCCATCACTGTTGGGATCGCGAGCCACAATGTCCAGCGCCCGCGCATAGGTCTGCGCACTGGCATCTCCCAGCACGTCCACCGGGTTTTGATGGGACCAGGCTGGGGGCAGGATCCCATTCAAATCCTGTAGCGTCGGCTCGGCGAGCCGGGCCAAAGCGCCGCCGCTACCTAGCAGAGCGTCGGTGGCCAACACCCCCGGCCCTCCGGCGTTGGTGACAATGGTCAGCCGGTTGCCTCGCGGCCGGGGCTGCCGCCCCAGCACCTCCGACAAATAGAAGAGCTCGGAAATCTGGCTGACACGCAAAACCCCGCAGCGCTTGAAGGCCGCGTCGAGCACCGCATCGCTCCCCGTCAGCGCCCCTGTGTGCGAAGCCGCAGCCTTGGCCGCTCCCTCCGTACGGCCCGTTTTCAAAACAATAATAGGTTTGGTCAGCGCCACCTCGCGCGCCGCGGAAAGAAAGCCCCGGGCATCCCCGATGGACTCCATGTAGAGAACAATGCTCTTGGTGTTCGGATCGTCTCCGAGATAATAAATCAGATCGCCCCAACCCACATCCAGCATGGAACCAATGGAAACAAAAGCGCTGAAACCGACATTCTCCCTCAAACTCCAATCCAGCACGGCCGTGCACAGGGCCCCGCTCTGACTGAGAAAGGCGACACTGCCCGGCCGCGCAATGGTCGTGGCAAAGGTGGCGTTCAAACCCTGATGCGGACGCATGATGCCCAGGCAGTTCGGCCCGACAATGCGCAATCCGCCGCGCCGCGCATCGGCGAGCATCTCACTTTCCAACGCCAGTCCCGCCGCGCCGGTCTCCTTGAACCCGGCCGAAAGAATCACCGCCCCGGCCACCCCAAGCTCAACACACTCCCGGATAATACCCGGCACGGTGGGGGCGGGAGTGCATATGACGGCCAAATCCAACTTCTCCGGCACGGCGGCGAGAGTGGGGTATGCCTTGACCGCCAGAACCGACGGGCGTTTGGGATTCACGGGGTAAACAACGCCTTGAAACCCGCCACGCCCCAGATTCTGGAAAACTGTCCGGCCGACACTTGCCGGATTCTCCGTGGCCCCGACGACCGCCACTGTGCGGGGGGCGAAAATTGAATCAAGCGGATGCCCCCGCGTATGGAGAATATCTTGGGCGCCTTGCGCCGAGCGGCTGGAAAAATTGTTTCTAGGCTGCGTCATAAAACAGGTTTTCAACCTTTGAGTTATTTGCCACCCCGGCCGGCAGGCTGCGGGGAAAAACGCCGGTGATCCGGCAGATTTGTCACGCGAAAACCTTGACAGAAGGCCACGCGCGGAACTGCCCGCGTGTTGCAAAACAACCATCGTTTCTTGCACCAGCAACGGGACCCTTCTCAGGCAAATTCGGAGCTGACTGCTCCGCGGACTCCTGCCAAAAAACACCCGCTCGGATTGCAACAACCCGCCGGTAAAAATCAAACCCCGCCTATTCGTTCAAACCCCAATCCTCGGGTGTGGGCAATACCGCATCGCTGGCAACCAGCATATCGTGCCCGCTCTCCCCAGCCATCCAGGCCCAGAAGAAATCCATGCCGGCCCGGGATGCGGCATTCTCAAGATAATTGAAGAGATGCGTGGATTGCACCGCCGGCCCGTTTTTCCTCCGGACCAAAGCGACCAAGGCGGCGGTCTGGCCGCGCTTTCCAGGTATCCAAGCCTCCACCCATTGTTTGACACCCTCCGCCAGACCCATCCCCTGCTGCAACGCAACGATAATGACATCCGCCTGAACCGCCTCTGCCACCAGTTCACGCTGGAAAGAAGCATTGCAAAAAAAGTCAAACTGCCAGTGGCAACTGCGCAGCTCAACCTCCGCCCCCAATTTTGAAGCCAGAAAATGGCACACCTCCATCGCACGTTTGCCCGCGCCGGGATTCTCATATGCAGCAACCACGTTGAAAAAAGGGCGTTCCCCGGCGGCAATTGATTCAATCGAAGCTGAGTGGTTCATGACGGAATCCTACACTCACTCAAGTCTGAAAGATGTCAATGGATGTAAATGCCCAACCCGCTTGCGCAACCGGCAACGACCGGAACTGGAATGCGTCTTCAGAGACGGGCAAGATCGTTCATGGATAAAATCCGAAAAACATCCGCCTCAGGCTGCGCCCGATCAACAACACCGATAAATCGGAACGCATCCTGACTCGCCAAATCGCCGACGGCAGGTCTGGCACTGGGCGCACGAATCAATGGGCGCCGTGTTCATCGGATATTTGCCGCCGGGCTGCCTTCACCGGCCCTGTTCGAGAGGCGGCGCACGGCCGCCCTGCCCGTCCCTGTGTCTCAGAGGTAAAAACGCCCCATTTTGTCCCGCGAAGAACATCCGAAGGTGACAGTGCCCGGGTTTCCACGCCGGATGCCGGCACCAAATCCACCGCAGAACCGGGCTTTCAGAACAAAGCCGAAGGAGGAGCGGCGGAAACCAAACCCCTTGGCCTGCCAGGAACATCAATGACTGGGAAGTCGGGCTCGATACTCAGTGGGGGACTGGCCGAGGATTTTTTTGAAGATGCGGTTGAAATGGGTCAGCGATTGAAAACCGACCTCAAAGGCGATTTCGCTGATGCGCAGGTTGGGGTTGAGCAGGAGGTTTTTCGATTGCTCGATCCGCACCCGGGACAAGTAGTCCGTATAGTTGATCGCGGTGGCCCGCTTGAAGAGTTTGCAGAAATAAAAAGTGCTGGTGTTCACGGCCTTGGCCACCTGCCCCAAGGATAGCTCCTCGGTCTGATGCTCCTGTATATATTTCTTGGCACGGGTGATCACAGGCGGCTCGGAGTTTTCATGCCTGACCACCAGCTGGTTGCTCAGAATGGACAGATGCTGGGCAAAGATGGAGAGCAGCTTGATCACAGACTCATGCCGCCGAGGCGAAAGTGTATGCGCCGCAAAATAGGCATCGTGCAGACTTTTGCGGTCCACCAGCAATCCCCACTCCTCAACCAGCTTGGCAGCACGGTCGAATTGGGCTTCCGTTGGTTTCTTACGGAAGACCTGCCCGGTTTGCAAATAACCGATCAAGCGGTCGCCGATCCTGACAGGAACCGCGGTGTCGCAAAGGCCCACGGGACAGGTCACGGAATGGGGTTCATGAGTGGCGCAGCGCGTGAGGGTTTCCTGAACCTGCAAGCAGCCGGCGCAGGAGCGGCTTTTTTCCGCCAGCATCTGGCAGAAGGGATTCTCATGGCGCTTGCCGTGAACCGGCAACTGCCAAGATTCCACCGGAGTCAGAGACAGGGGCAGACCGGTGGCCTCGCTGAAAGCACGCTCGTAGTCCTGATATATCCCCGAGGCAAGCAGCGCCTCAACAAGCGCGCGGGTGGCATGGCCGTTGCCCCCATTCGAAGCCACCCCCCCTCCCGTAACCCGAACCCCATCAGACCTAGCCTCCATTGTTTGCATGATGCCAATATAGGGTAAGTCGGCCGGATCAACAAGCGCATTACGGCCTGATTTGCACCCGGGCTGTCTGACGAGCAGGGTCAGGGAAAACCCGATGCGGCCTCAGCCGTAAAGCGGACCGAAGTTGGCACAGGCGCGGTAATCCGCCCCCTGCGGCTCCGAAGCGCCAAACAGGTTCCAAGCGCTCGGACGAAACACCTCTTGCTCGCCCACATTATGCATCGCCACGGGGATCCGCAGCATCGCAGCCAACGCCATCAGGTCGGCGCCTATATGTCCATAGCTGATCGACCCATGATTGGCGCTCCATTGGTTCATGACGCTGTAAACATCCCGAAACGCCCCGTGCCCGGTGATGTCCGGGACGAACCAAGTGGTGGGCCACGAAGGGTTGGTGCGCTGATCCAAGGCTTGGTGAACCTTGGCGGGCAGGTCCACAGACCAACCTTGGGCGATTTGCAAGGCGGGCCCAAGCCCCTTCACCATGCTCAGACGACACATGGTCAGAGGCATCCCGCCCCGGGAAAGATAACAGGAGGAGAAACCGCCACCGCGGAAGTATTCGTAAATGGCGGGGGGCCAGGAAGTGGCCTTGAGGCACTTGGCCGCCTCAGCCTCACTGATTTCCCAAAACGGCTTGAGCGCGGGTTTGCCCTTGATCGACTGCTGGCCCGAGCCATCCAGAGTGGCGGCACCGGAATTGATCAGGTGCAGCATCCCGCCGGCGAGCCGGCCGGTCAATTTCTGGCCGGTGACACGCTTGACCGCTTCGGGGCTCCAATAAGTGCGCACGTCAGCAAAGATTTGAGCAGTGTTTGAAAGCAGATAGCCGAAGAGCATGCAGGCCCCGTTCAGAGCGTCGTTCTCAGTGGCAAAAACCATCGGGGGCCGGATGCCATTCCAATCAAACGACGAGGTGAGCATGGCTTCCATGAAATCGCCGTTCGGGGAATGGTCCGTCCAGTGGCGTTGCCCCTGGAAACCGCCGGCAATGGCGTTATGCCCCAAAGCTTCCTCACCAAAACCCAGCTCCGCCAGACGCGGATTGCCCACCATCAAATCGCGGGCGATCATCGTCATTTTCACCACCGCCTGCCATTCGGCGTCCCGGCGGCCCGCGTCCCGCCGCAGCTTGGGCGGATTCCAGTCCTTACCCTCAACGCAGTTTTTACGGGTCCAGGCATAGGCCCGCTCATACTCCTGCTCGTCGTAGACCTTTTCCTCTATGCGCCGGGTGATCTCGCTCATATCCACACATTCCACCCGCATGCCGAGATAACTTTCAAAAAAGCCCTGATCGACAATCGAACCTGCAATGCCCATGGACACCCCCCCCAAGGACAAATAACTCTTGCCGCGCATAATGGCCACGGCCAGACCGGCGCGGGCGAAGCGAAGCAGTTTCTCCTGCACGTCGGCAGGGATGGTGCTGTCGCCGGCATTCTGCACATCCCGCCCGTAAATCCCAAAGGCGGGAAGTCCTTTGAGATTGTGTCCAGCCAGAACCGCGGCAAGGTAGACGGCCCCGGGACGTTCCGTCCCGTTAAACCCCCAGACCGCTTTTGGCATGAGAGGATCCATGTCCATTGTCTCGCTCCCGTAGCACCAACAAGGAGTGACAGTGAGTGAGACCCCCACGCCCTCGCGGCGGAATTTTTCCGCACACGCCGCCGCCTCGGCCACGCCGCCAATACACGTGTCGGCGATCACACATTCCACCGGCTGCCCGTTGGGATAGCGCAGGTGGGCGGAAAGGAACCGCGCGGCATTTCGCGCCATGTCCATCACCTGGCCGTCGAGCGACTCGCGCACGCCTTGACGCCGTCCGTCAATGGTGGGGCGAATGCCGATTTTTGGAAGGGAACCAATCAGGGGAAAAGAACTCGGGCGCGTCATAATGGATACCAATAAAAAAAGCGGGCCTTTTTATTTCCGGCGGGGCCGCATGGTTGGCAGGATTAGAAATACAAGGGAATCAAGTCAATCCTTATTCCACACAATGCCGTGGAAAAACCGGACATGGGCCGTAAGAAGTAAGCGGCGCGGAATGAAATCCGCGCCGCTTATATGAACCGATGTCAATCCGGTTTTTCAGCCGGATTTAACAGTTTCGAGCCCTACCCAGCCAGGGTGGCTCAACCTATTTGCGAGCCGGCCTGAACCAATCAGGCCCCTTGGGCATTATTACTTCGTGGGAACCGTGGCGATGGTCTGGAGAATGCGGCTGGCAATCTTGTAGGGGTCTCCCTGCGAATTGGGCCGGCGGTCTTCCAGATAGCCCTTGTAGCCGTTGTTCACAAAGCTGTGCGGCACCCGGATGGAAGCGCCCCGGTTTGCGATGCCATAGTTGAATTTGTCAATCGACTGGGTTTCGTGCAGACCGGTCAGGCGCAAATGATTGTCAGGGCCGTAAACGGCGATGTGCTCGTTCTTGTATTTGTCGAAGGCAGCCATGAGGGCCTCGAAATATTCCTTTCCGCCAACCTCACGCATGTGGGTGGTGGAGAAATTCGAGTGCATTCCAGACCCGTTCCAATCCACATCCTTGCCCAGCGGTTTGCAATGCCACACGACATCCACACCATATTTCTCGCACAGGCGAAGCAGGAGATAGCGGGCCATCCAGACCTGATCGGCGGCTTTTTTGGACCCCTTGCCGAAGATCTGGAACTCCCACTGACCCTTGGCCACTTCGGCATTGATGCCTTCATGGTTGATGCCGGCATCTAGGCACAAGTCCAAATGGGTGTCGACGATCTCGCGGGCGATGCAGCCCACGTTCTTGTAGCCAACGCCCGTGTAGTATTCCCCTTGGGGAGCCGGAAATCCGCCCCCGGCTGGAAAACCCAGCGGAACACCGTCCTTATAAAGAAAATATTCCTGCTCGAAACCGAACCAGGCACCCGGGTCATCCAGAATCGTTGCGCGGGAATTACTTAGATGAGGGGTCTTCCCGTCGGGCATCATCACTTCGCACATGACGAGCACCCCGTTGGTCTTGGTGCTGTCGGGGAAAACCGCAACCGGCTTGAGCATGCAATCCGAGCTCCGCCCCTCGGCCTGCCGAGTCGAACTCCCGTCAAAACCCCACATCGGGAGTTCCTCGAGGGTCGGGAAGTTCTCAAATTCCTTGATTTGCGTCTTGCCGCGGAGATTGGCCACGGGCTCGTATCCGTCCAGCCAGATATATTCTAATTTATATTTCGCCATGTGCTTGGGTTGTGTTTAATTCAGTTTTTTGATCAACCCCGGCAAAACCAAAACAGGCCGGGCTGACTGGAAGATGATCAGCAGGGACAATGCCATGGGGCAAGATTTTTTTCCAAAGCACCCGCCTTGAACCTATAATAACATGCCGCGGAGACACTTGAGTCATCAAACACTGCGCCCCCCGCAAAAAACCGCCGCGCCGCATTGTCGATCTTTAGCCACACTGGACAATACGGCATCAGAACAACGATCCCCCCTCGAATCCTCAATCCGGCCACAGACCGGCAAACAAAGGACATCCAAGGTGCCTCGGGCCTCTTGCGCATCTTGAGCCGATGCACCAACTTGGTCCCACTCTTGATGCGCCAACACCCATGCTGAAAGTCAAAGACACTCTTCGCTCAACGGTGAACCTCACCTTTGACGGCCGCGTCATCAAGGTCTATCACGGACCCAACGCCGCACTGCGCTTTGCCAACGAGGTCCAACTCCTCCGGCATCTGGAATCGCACGGATGCCGGTTTGTGCCCCGCTTGCTGGAGGCGGATCCGGAACATCTGCGGATTGTGACCACCAACTGCGGCTCACGCGTGGAACATCTGGATGCGGATCGCGTACGGGAACTTTTCGCCGAACTGGAGGCCTTCGGCGTCCACCATGACGACCCGGACATGCGCAATGTGACGTATCGGCAGTCCGACGGACGGTTTTGTTTGATTGATTTTGAACTGGCCTCTCTTGTGCCCTCAACCACGAATGAACCCGAACGCTAGCCAGCCGGCCCCCATCACACCGGCCAAATCCCTGAGCTGGTCTGGACGGACCGACCGGGGCAAGGTTCGTCCCAACAATGAGGACGCCTTTTTGGGAATCCGCTTTGATGCGAGGGAGGTCCAGCGCTTGGGACGGCACGGGGAATCCTCGCTGGAGCATGCCGACTTTGTATTCGCCGTCAGCGACGGAATGGGTGGAGCCAAAGCTGGCGAGTTTGCCAGCCGGCTTACCGTCGAGAAAATCACGACCCTCCTCCCCCGCTCTTTTGAGGCATCCCGCCGCGCACCCAGCGGCGGATTCACTGCGGTGCTGGTGGAGTTATTCGATCAAATCCACCGCACCCTAGCCTACCTGGGCGGCAGCTATGAGGAATGCTCCGGAATGGAATGCACCCTAAGCATGTGCTGGTTCACTCCCGGCTGGATGTATTTCGGGCATATAGGCGACGGACGTATTTACCATCTATCGGCCCGGCAACCGGTCCTGAAACAACTCACCGAGGACGACACCCATGTGGGGTGGTTGCGCCGCACGGGTAAGCTCAACGAACGCGAGGCCCGCTCGCATCCCGGACGAACAGTGCTGCAAAAATCCCTCGGAGGAACCAACCAGTTTGTCAAACCTCAGGTCGGCGCACTGCAACCACAGCCGGGCGACCTATTCTTGCTCTGCACCGACGGACTGGCGGAAGGACTGCATGACAGCCTTCTGGAGGAAATGCTGCGTTCCATCCAAAACGCCCCGCCGGCAGCCGATCCATCCATCCGGCTGGTGGAAACATCGCTCGCCGGGGATGGGCGGGATAACACTACCGCCCTGATTGTTCAGATGTTCTGAACTTTTCAACTTGCTCAGAGATAACCGGGCGATTACCTCATCCGGCATTCCTCAGCAGGCGAGGCTCAACATCTAAGATGCCCGATCAATTCCTTCCGCCCAAAGAGCCCCTGCAGCTGCAGGTCTGCGGAATATAAAACCAAATTGCAAACCCCTCCCCACCGGTTGTGGGGAGGGGCCGCAGCGCTTTGTCAGCCGCTAAAACCCTTTCACCAACTCATCAAAGTCCGAAGAATCAAGATTCCCCGTGATAACCTTCCTCGCCGTGTTCGGCAAGATCCAGCCCTTGGGACTGGACTTCGGGGCTGGCCTTGAGCCCCACCAAAACTTTTACGATGAAAGCGATGATGATTGTTCCAATCACAGCCATTGCCAGAGTCAGCCCCATGGCCTTGAGCTGCTCCCAGAGCAAGGGCTGTAGCCAGGAATCCGTCACGTAAGCTTTAAGGTTGGTGGCCAGATTGGCGTTGGCGGAATTGCGCGCCAGCATTCCCGTCAGCAGCGCCCCGAGCGTCCCCCCCACCGCGTGCACACCGAAGGTGTCCAACGCATCGTCATAACCAAACCACGCCTTCACCTTCCAGCAGAAGAAAAACGGCACCAGCCCCGCCACAATCCCTATCACCACCGAACCACCGGCTGTCACGAAGCCGCAGGCCGGAGTGATCACCACCAGACCCGCCACAGCCCCGGAGCAAAACCCCAGCACGCTCGGCTTCCCCCGGGCCACATACTCGGCCATCGCCCACACGAACGAGGCCACCGCGGTTGCCATTGTTGTCGTCATAAACGCATTGGCAGCAACACCATCGGCGGCAACCGCACTGCCGGCGTTGAACCCATACCACCCCACCCAGAGCATGCCAGTGCCGATCATGCACATCACCATGCTGTGCGGAGGCATCGGCTCCTTGCCAAAGCCCAAACGCTTCCCCAAAATCAAACACAGGATCAAGGCAGACCAACCCGAGGACATGTGAACCACGGTCCCACCGGCAAAGTCGATCGCATGGATCTTGGCATTCGCATTCCACACCCCGTTCATCAACCCGTCAATGCCCCACACCATGTGCGCCAACGGGAAATAAATCACAAACATCCACAACGTCACAAACAACAGAATGGCGCTGAACTTCATCCTCTCGGCGATCGCACCCACGATCAACGCGGGCGTGATGATCGCAAACATAAGCTGGTACATTGAAAAAATATTGTGCGAAACCCATGCGCTGTAATCCGTGTTCGGCGTCGAATCCACACCCCTCAAAAAAACCCACTCCAGCGTCCCAGACCATGATTTTCCGCTGTGAAAGGCAATGCTGTAGCCGCACACCCACCACAAAATAGTCACCAGACCGGCAATACCAAAACACTGCGCGGCAACGGACAGCACATTCTTGCGCCGCACCAGTCCGCCGTAGAAAAGGGCAAGCCCCGGCAGCGTCATGAACAGCACCAGCGCGGTGCTGATCATCTGGAACCCGTTGTGTCCCGGACCAGGCGACGCCGCCAGCGCCGTCGGCGCATTGGTCTGACGAGCCCCATTGGTCACGTAAGCTTCCAAATCAGCCAACCGGTCCTCGACCGAGGGTTTGGGGGCATCCGCCGCCCAGACCGAAGAAACCGTGGCCAGAAAAACCGTCAGCAGAAGAAGCAGGGGAATAATCTTTTTCATTTTTTGTCTGTTGGCTTGAGTTGCTCTGCTGCACCGCTTAAACAGCCTGCTCCCCTTTTTCCTCAGTCCGAATGCGGATCGCCTCCTCGATATTCGATACGAAAACCTTGCCGTCGCCAATCTTACCGGTCTTGGCAGCCTTGATGATCGCAGCCAGAACCGCCTCGACATTGCTGTCGGCAATCACAAGTTCCAATTTGATTTTAGGCAGAAAATCCACCGTGTACTCGCTCCCGCGATAAATTTCGGTGTGCCCCTTCTGCCGGCCAAACCCCTTGACCTCCGTGACGGTCATTCCCTCAATGCCGATTTCGCCCAGCGCGTCTTTCACTTCCTCCAACTTGAACGGTTTTATGATAGCTTCTACTTTTTTCATTTGTTGTTTGATTTTCGATTCGCCACTCCCGGCTCAGGCCTCGGTCACTCCAACAACCCAACTGGAAAGCCCTTTATCGTCCGGATATGATTTATTTCGGATTATTTTTGAGCAATATTCCTGCCACACGAAACGCTGAATAAAATTCACCTTATCGGATATTTTTATGCATCTTTCTAACCAAGGCCTGTTTCTTTTTGACCATGCTGGACGTTCTTGGAAACCCGCAACCACCAGGTCATGGAGGATCGCTGCGTGAACGAAAACAGGCAGGCGTTGACATGCAACCCAGCGAAGCTCGTCTGGTCCTCTTCAAGTCGTGGTGCAACTTCATCTCTGAGGACGTAACCAGCTTGAAGACTCATCTTTTTTTGGGAGAAGGACGGGGATCGAGCCGGTTTAGGTGGAAAGAGAGCCCGACCGTTGAAAAGCGCTGCTCGGTTTGAATTGACGGAATAGGGCCGGCGTTTTGTGACAAATTATGAGCTTACCAACAAGTCGCTGAAACAGCTTCTGGCGCCTAGTTTTTACGATGAGATTCTGTTCCAACCGGTGTTTGTAACCCAGAGGCGGTTTTGCCCTTCTATTGGAGTTTTTAACGACGTTCAGTATGGTGGAAAACACCAAAGAAGAGGGTAATCTAAAATTAAAAATCTCAGATGAAATCTAGGGCATTACCCATCAAATCAAAACAAAGAAATTTGGTGCGCATAGCAGGACTTGAACCTGCACGCCTTGCGGCACTACCACCTCAAAGTAGCGTGTCTGCCAATTCCACCATATGCGCAACCGGATAGGAAATATAAGGGTTTGGTGGATTTTGGAAAGAGCAAAAACGAGGGTTGTCTAACCG
>CAIQOK010000150.1 GCA_903873415.1 uncultured Verrucomicrobiota bacterium
ATCGCCTGAAAAGCGCTGCCGCGAATGAAAGCCCCAAAACCGGACAGTGAAATCAAGCGTTTTTTGGTTTTATTTCGGTTTTATACTCGCCGAAAACGCCCGCCTCTCTTTTTCAGACAGGCTCTAAGTAAATGTGAAGAGCTTTGTGAGGCGGAGGAATCGGAAGCCCTTTTCTAACTGCATGGTCGATTTGGCATGGGGCGTAAGGTTCACCATAAGCGCATGAAGGGGGATGAATGATTTTTCTGATGGCGCAACCGGCCATCTATGGGAGGGGTGTGAAGTAAATAGGATAGGGGTAAAGAGAGGGCTTTCTGGAAGCTCCAGAGGAGCGACCTGTCTATAGCAACCAGTCCAAAAGAAAATTCAAGCTCCGCAGGAGCGGCATAAACGGCGGATGCGCAATCCACGGAAATCCAATTTATTTTGCGCGTGTTCTTCGCCCTTATCAATTGCCGATTGCCGCTTTCCCGCACCGTGTCGCCCCTGCGGGGCTGGGGAAGATTTTTTGGATGGACGCGGATCTATAGACAGGTCGCATCGGTGAGGCCGCGCCTCCGGCTCTTGAAAGCGAGGTAAGGGGCAAGGGACCACGGAGCCCAATCGTGCGACAGCAGGCTTTTGATGCACAATTGACCCGCCATGCCCTCCGAGTCCCGGAAAAACAAAAAATAACGGCACCGGGAGCGGCGTCCGCGGAGCCGGCCGTGCCGCAAAGCCACATCCGGACAAGGTCGGATTAGCCTGCACGTGAATCGCTAACGGTTAAGATAAGAGGTATGAATGATTTTTCGATGGCGCAATCAGGCGTCTACGGGATGGGTGTGAAGCAAGCAGTTAGGGCATGTCACTCCGTGCGCGCCGTCGCGGCGCAGTAGGAAAAGGGTGTTGGCAACAGCGGCATGCAGCGGATAGCCCACCCTGCCGGCGTTTTTTCAAGCAGGTCGCGTTATGAAGGACATTGAATGAATAAACCGAATACCCTCAGCTGGAGTTGAGCCGGACGGAGTGGGCGGGGGGCAGTGGGCCACTTTGATTGCGGAGATTAGGTTTTTTGGATCTTCCTCTATGCGTTTGCGCTGAAGTGTGTTGGAGCAATGGAGCGGGCGGAGGGAATCGAACCCTCGTGAGCAGTTTGGAAAACTGCCGTTCTACCATTGAACTACGCCCGCGTTCAACGCCAAGCATCGTAGCAGCCGGGGATAGCTTGTCAATTCTGCGCCGAGGCATTTCAGCGGGGGCGGCAGCCGGGATCTTTCACCCTAGAAAACGCACTTGGGATGAACCGCGGATCTCGGACTACCCCAAAGCACCTTTGAGATGAAATTGGAGTAACCATGGAGCTCATGAAGTGCATGAAGGGGAGGATGATTTTACTGATGGCGCAACCGAGCCTCTATGGGATGGGCGTGAAGTAAACAGGTAGGGTGCGCGAATCCGTGCGTGCCGTCGCGGCGCGGCAGAAAACGCGGGTTGGCAACAGCGTCGGGCGGTGGACTGCAAGCTGCGACACCACCGTCTTCCTGCTGAAATAGCCGCGAAAGCCCCACTGGTTTTTTAACTCGTCGAACACGGTCTCGGTGTCCACACGCTGCTCGCAAAGCAGTGCCACCTTTTCCGGCGCCGGCTCGCCCCGCTCGAGCCCGGTCACACACACCGCGATTTCATCCCCGGGTGTTTTCCGGAACAGATCCTGCGCGTGATCCCGAGGTTCTTGAGAAGTCCGCTCCACTCGGCCAGGCCGCCGTAAGGCTTTAGCCCCGACCTCTTCTGTTCTTGTGACCGTCAATTTCCCCGGCAATGTGTCCAAGGAAGTCTCATCCTTCCCTTCAACCGCCAGGTGAACCGAAATCAGCGGTGCAAAAGCGGTCATCCCCCCCGGTTTTAATCAATCATCCACTCCTTGGCCACCCCTTCAATTGTGGAGATTAGGTTTACTCAGGGCTCGACAGCCGGTGACTGAAGATTAAGACTTCGCTTCATGAATACGCTGCTTCTGACCGGCGGCAGGGTTATCGACCCGGCCAACCATCTGGATGCCGCCGCCGATGTGCTCATCGTGGACGGCCGGATTGCCGCCGTCGGCCCCGAGGCGGGTTTCGGCGCCCCTGCGGGAGTGACCCGTTTGGATGTCCGGGGGCAGGTGGTCTGTCCCGGCCTGATCGATTTGCATGTTCATCTGCGCGAACCGGGCCAGACCGCCAAAGAGACGATTGCCAGCGGAACGGCGGCGGCGGCCCGCGGTGGTTTCACTTCGGTCGTTTGCATGCCCAACACCAATCCGGCCATCGACAGCGCCGGCACCGTGGCGCTGATCCGAGAACGGGCCGAGCGCCAAGGGGCGGTGAATGTTTTTGTCACCGGTGCGATCACAAAAAATCTGGCCGGCGAAGAACTGGCCTCCATCGGATCCCTTCATCGTGCCGGGGTTGTGGCCATCACCGACGACGGGCATTGTGTGCAAAACAACGATCTGATGCGGCGGGCTTGTGAGTATGCCCGGATGTTCAATCTGCCGGTGATGGATCATTGTCAGGACTACTCGATGGTGACGGACGGGGTCATGCACGAAGGCTACTGGAGTACGGTGTTGGGGCTGCGGGGCTGGCCGGCGGCGGGGGAGGAAATGATCGTGGCGCGAAACATCCTTCTCGCTGAATTGACCGGGGCGAGCATTCACTGCCAGCATCTCAGTGCTGCAGGCAGTGTGGAGTTGTTGCGAGCCGCCAAGAAGCGCGGCGTGCCCATCTCCGGCGAGGCTTGCCCGCATCACTTCACCCTGACCGATGCGGCCGTGGCGGGGAGCGATGTTTTTTGGCGGGCGGATGGCCGGGGGATTGAAGGTTATGCGGGGTTGGGCGAGGCGGAGTTGCCGCGCTGGCCCAAGTATGATACTCATTTCAAGATGAATCCGCCGCTGCGCAGTGCCCGGGACCGGGAGGCGATTCTGGAGGGGTTGGCGGATGGAACCATCGAGGTGCTGGCCAGCGATCACGCGCCGCATTGCGATTATGAGAAGGAGGTGGAGTTCGACTATGCTCCGTTTGGCATCACCGGTTTTGAAACCGAGCTGGCGCTTTCACTCATGCAGCTTTACCACGCCAAACGGCTGGGGTTGAACGACTTGATTGCCAAGTTTACCGTCGCGCCGGCTAGGCTGCTGCGGCTGGCCAAAGGGACCCTGAGTCCGGGCGCGGATGCCGATGTGACGGTCTTCGATCCGGACCGGGAATGGGTTTTTGAGAGGAATGTCATGGGCAGTAAATCCGTGAACAGTCCGTTTTACGGGTGGCGGCTCAAAGGGCGTGCGACGGTCACCATTGTGGGCGGGAAGATCGCTTGGAGCGAGCCGGTTCAGCCGGCCCGGATCTGAACTTTACGCAGTCAAACCAGAACCAAGGATAAAAACATGAAAAAAATCGCATTAGGATTCGTGGCCGGTCTGCTCTTGTTGAGGCTCGGCGCGGCGGAGGCCAAATGGCTCACCGATCTGCCCTCGGCGCAGGTCAAAGCCAAAGCGGAGAACAAAATGGTGCTTCTGGACTTCACCGGGTCGGACTGGTGCGGATGGTGCATCAAGTTCAAGAAGGAAGTGCTGGACACGACGGAGTTTGGGGATTACGCGGCGAAAAACCTGCTGCTCGTCGAGGTGGATTTTCCCAACAAGAAAACCCAAAGTGCCGATTTGAAAAAGGCCAACAAGGCGCTGGGTTCCAAATACGGGGTGGACGGGTATCCGACCTTTGTGGTGTTGAACCAGGACGGCAAGGAAATCGGTCGCCAGTCCGGCTATGATTCGGGTGGGCCGGCGGGTTTCATTGCCAAGTTGGAGAAGTTCAAAGCCAAGAAATAAGCCGGTCGGGGTTTCGCACAAAGGCGAGTCGAGGTTGGGCTCGCCTTTGTGGTTCATTTGCCCATGGCGCAGGTGTTTTCGGCCGAAAAACCAATGGCTGGGCCGCCGGGCAAGCTCCCACGCCAAGCTTCGCCCCAAGGTTGGCCTGGGCCGATGGGGCTCTTGCCGCGTGCAGGATTCAGAGTCTGATCGGAATATTTTGTTCCGCTAGAAAACGTTTCACTTCACCGACGGTGTAGGTGCCGAAATGGAAGATGCTCGCGGCCAGCACCGCATCGGCCCGCCCTTCGAGCAGCACCTCGGCCAGATGCTCCAGTTTGCCCGCCCCGCCGCTGGCCACCACCGGCACCCCCACGGCTTCACTGATCCGCCGGGTGATGACCAGGTCGAATCCGGTTTTCATCCCGTCGGCGTCAATCGAGTTCAACACAATCTCCCCGGCACCCAGCATCGCCGCCCGTATGGCCCAGTCCACGGCATCCAAACCGGTGTCCTTGCGCCCGCCGTGGGAGAACACGCTCCATCGGTCCGGAGCGGTTTTTTTGGCATCAATGGACACGACGATGCACTGGCTGCCGAATTTTTCGGCTCCTTGGCGGATGAGTTCCGGGGTGGCCAAGGCGCTGGAGTTGATGCTTATTTTGTCCGCCCCGGCGCGCAGCATGGTGAACATATCATCCACCGTCTTGATCCCGCCGCCCACCGTCAGAGGCATGAAACACTGGTCGGCGGCGCGCTCAATCACGTCAACCATCGTCCCGCGTCCATGCGCCGTGGCGGTGATGTCGAAGAAGACCATTTCGTCGGCGCCCTGGTCGTTGTAGCGCAGGGCCAGTTCCACGGGGTCGCCGACATTGCGCAGGCCGCCCGCCTCGGCCCGGCCGAATTGGAGTCCTCGGGTGACCTGGCCGTTGTGCACGTCGAGGCAGGGAATGACACGTTTTGCAATCACCCCACCATTTGATATTCCGCCCCCGCCGGATGCAATCCCTTATCGCCGGGGCGCGCGGGAAGTTGGGATTAGTAAACCGTTGTGAAGTGCGGGTTGAATCTAATACCTTCTTCTGACCTATTGACGATGTCGGGAGAGGTCGCTTAAATAGCAGAGTTGCGGCCCGTGGACTCAAAACAGGTTCAGATGAAAGTAATTACAAACATCTTCGGATCATCGCTCGGAAAGAAATACCTCATGGCATCCACCGGGGGGCTGATGGTGTTGTTTGTTCTCGGGCATTTGGCGGGCAATCTCCAGATCTTTCTGGGCCGCGAGGAAATCAACCGCTACGGGCATTTCCTGCAAACCAACCTAGAGATCATTTGGCCCGCCCGCATCCTCCTGCTGACCGTGTTGGGATTGCACGTCTGGAGTGCCATCAAGCTTTCGGCTGAAAACAAGGCGGCCCGCCCGGTGGCTTACGCCAAATGGAATCCGACCGCGGCCAGCTATGCCTCGCGCACCATGCTGATGAGCGGGCTGATCGTGTTCGCCTTTATTGCTTACCACCTCATGCACTACACTTTCATGGTCAAGGGGGTGAACCTGACCGGAACGGATTTCGCCGTGCTCACGGATCCCGAGGGAAGGCATGATATTTACACGATGATGATCAAGGGTTTTTCAAACCCTGCCGTCTCGCTTTTCTACATCGTGGCCATCGGCCTGCTCTGCCTCCATCTTAGTCATGGGATGAGCGCGATGTTCCAGTCGCTCGGATGGAAGAGCCCGGCGTATCGTCCGGTGCTGGACCGGGGGGCTAAAATCGTGGCGTCTCTGATTTTTCTGGGTTACGCCTCGATTCCGGTGAAGTGTTATCTGCTTGCCCCCGGCCTAACAGGAGCCTGTTGCAAATGATCCTCGATTCCAAAATCCCCTCCGGCCCGCTTGCCCAGAAGTGGGAGAACCACAAGTTCGACTTGAAGCTGGTCAACCCTGCCAACAAGCGCAAGTTTGACGTGCTTGTCGTGGGCAGCGGATTGGCAGGCGCATCCGCAGCCGCATCGCTTGCCGAATTGGGTTACAAGGTCAAGTGCTTCTGCTTTCAGGACAGCCCCCGCCGCGCCCACAGCATCGCCGCCCAAGGCGGCATCAACGCCGCCAAGAACTATCCCAACGACGGTGACAGCGTGCACCGCTTGTTTTACGACACGATCAAGGGGGGGGACTTCCGGGCCCGCGAGGCAAATGTGCATCGGTTGGCGCAGGTGAGCGTGAATATTATAGACCAGTGCGTGGCGCAGGGGGTGCCTTTTGCGCGGGAATACGGCGGGTTGCTCGACAACCGCTCCTTTGGCGGAGCGCAGGTGAGCCGGACTTTTTATGCCCGCGGCCAGACGGGCCAGCAGCTTCTTCTGGGCGCTTATCAGGCGCTTTCCCGACAGATCGGCCTGGGCAATGTCCAGATGTTTGCCCGCACGGAAATGCTCGACGTCGTCCTCATCGACGGTCATGCCAAGGGCATCGTGGTCCGGGACCTGACGACGGGGGAAATCTCCTCGCATGCGGGCGATGCGGTGGTGCTGGCCAGCGGCGGCTACGGCAATGTTTTCTTTCTCTCCACGAACGCCAAGGGCTGCAATGTCACAGCCACGTGGCGGGCCTACAAAAAAGGCGCCGCCTTCGCCAACCCCTGCTACACCCAAATCCATCCCACTTGCATTCCGGTCAGTGGCGATCACCAGAGCAAACTGACGCTCATGTCCGAGTCGCTCCGCAACGATGGACGGGTGTGGGTGCCCAAGCGCAAAGAGGATGCAGGCAAACCCGCCGCTTCTATCGCCGAAGGGGACCGGGACTATTTCTTGGAGCGCAAGTATCCCAGCTTTGGCAACCTTGCGCCGCGCGATATTTCCTCCCGTGCGGCCAAAGAGGCGTGCGATGCGGGGCTGGGCGTGGGGCCGGGCGGCTTGGGAGTGTATTTGGATTTTGCCGAGTCCATCAAGCGTCTGGGCGAGGATAAAATCCGGGGGCGCTACGGCAACCTTTTCGACATGTACGAGCGCATCACCGGCGACAACGCCTATCAGCAGCCGATGCGCATCTTCCCGGCGGTGCACTACACCATGGGCGGGACATGGGTGGATTACAACCTGATGAGCACCATCCCGGGCATGTTTGTGATCGGCGAGGCCAACTTCTCGGATCACGGAGCCAATCGGCTGGGTGCCAGCGCGTTGATGCAGGGATTGGCCGATGGTTACTTTGTGCTGCCCTACACGATAGGTAATTATTTCGCCACGTCCAAGCAGGCCAAGCCGGTGACGAGCCACAGCGAATTTAAAAAAGCCGAGGAGGGCATACGGGTCCTGACCACCAAGCTCCTAGCCATCAAGGGCAAAAAAACACCCTTGGCTTTCCACCGCGAACTGGGCCGGCTGGTTTGGGACAAATGCGGCATGGCCCGCGATGCCTCCGGGCTGAAGGAAGCCCTGAAGCGAATTCCTGAACTGCGGGAGGAGTTTTGGGCCACGGTCAACGTGTCCGGTGAAAGCGGCGGGTTAAACCAGTCCCTCGAGTATGCCGGACGGGTGGCTGACTTCATCGAGTTTGCCGAACTGCTCTGCACCGATGCGCTCAACCGCAATGAATCCTGCGGCGGGCATTTTCGCACCGAGTATCAGACCCCCGACGGCGAGGCGCAGCGCAACGACGAGGACTACTCCCACGTGGCGGCCTGGGAATACAAGGGGCCCAATCAGGCCCCTGAATTGCACAAGGAAGCTCTCGTGTATGAAGAAGTCCACATGAGCACCCGCAGCTACAAATAGAATTCAACCCGCCCCTGCCATGAATCTTACGCTCAAAGTTTGGCGCCAGACAAATTCCAAAACCCCGGGCCACTTCGAAACCTATCAGGCCAAGGAGGTCCTCAAGGACATGTCCTTCCTCGAGATGCTGGATGTGGTCAACGAGGAAATCATCGGCCAGAGGCGCGAACCCATTGCCTTTGATTCCGATTGCCGCGAGGGCATCTGCGGCAGTTGTTCCTTGGTCATCAACGGCATTCCTCATGGCGGGCACAAGGCCACGGCGGCTTGCCAGTTGCACATGCGACACTTTCAGGACGGCCAGACCATCACAATCGAACCTTGGCGCGCCCAAGCATTCCCCCCGGTCAAGGACCTGATCGTCGACCGCAGCGCCTTCGATCGCATCATCCAAGCCGGCGGCTTTGTGTCGGTAAACACCGGAGGAACCCCGGACGCCAACGCCATTCCCGTTCCTAAGGAGATCTCCGATCTGGCGATGGATGCGGCGCAGTGTATCGGCTGCGGCGCTTGCGTGGCGGCCTGCAAGAATGCCTCGGCGATGCTGTTTGTGGCCGCCAAGGTTTCGCATCTTAATCTCCTGCCGCAAGGGGCCGCCGAGAAGGATCGGCGCGCTTTGAACATGGTCACCCAGATGGATGCCGAGGGTTTTGGCGCTTGCACGGTGACCGGTTCCTGCGAGGCCGTTTGTCCCAAAGAAATCAGCCTGAGCTTCATTTCCAAACTGAACCGCGACTACGGAGTCGCGATTCTGAAAGGCAAATAAGGTTCCCCCGATTGGCCGCCACAGAAGTGTTTTGCGCGCCGGTGCCGCGGCTTTCCTTGCGCTTGAAAACCAAAATTGAAAGGCTCTGGCATCCGGCTGTCTTGAGCTCACCCTGAAAATCGCTCTTGGGATCCACCGCGGATCTCCGACCACCTGAAAGCAGCGCTGAGATACAACTGAAGTAACCATGAAGCGCTGCATGAGGCTAAGTGGGACGATCTCCATGGTCTTCATGAACTTCATGGTAGATTTGGCTTGGGGCGGGAGGTTTACCATGAGGGGCATTAAGTGCATCAAGGGGTGATGAATGATTTTTCTGATGGCGCAACCGAGCCGCTATGGCAAGGCTGTGAAGTAAACAGGTGGGGCGCGTCACTCCGTGTGCGCTGTCGCGGCGCAACAGGCAACGCGGGTTTGCCAGAGCGGCGTGCAGCGGACTGCCCACCCTAACGGCGTGATTTTTTACAAGTAAGTTGCATCATGAAGAACATTGAATTGACAAACCTAGAACCCGCAGTTGGAGTTCAGCCGGACGGAGTGGGCGGGGGCGGCGAGCCATTCAATTGCGAAGATGAGGTTCAAGCCAGACCAGAATTTATCGGGGCGCGTGGATCCTTGTGTCGCCGGCCACAGACCCGCTTCCGAGCTCTGACCTGAAAGCCGTGTTCCGTCTCCGTTCCCACCTGCCCTTTTTTCTGCCTGTTTTCAGTGGGGAATGGCGCTTCAAATAAGCCGTTTTACACTAGGCAGATTGTCAGCTTTTTAGGCCCATGGGCGCCAAGCACCAAAATCCGCTCAATATCCCCCGTCCGGCTCGGGCCGGTGATGAACGAGATCATGCTCGGATAATTGGCGCCGTATTTCTGCCTGAGCAACTGGAAGGCTGCCGGCAGGTCGCGCAGCAGTTGCTCGCGCCGCGCCAAGACAACATGGTGCGGTGGCAACACCGACAAGGCCCGCCCGCCCGCACTCCGGTTGGTGACCAGCACACTGCCGGTCTGCGCAACGAGCGCGTCGCACTCGGTGATCGCCGCATCGCATTGCTCCATGGAATGCACATCGTAGCCCCCGTCGGTCTGTAACACGGGCAACCCCAACGCGCCGCAGGCGTCCCCGGTCAAGCACCCCTGATGCGTGGCGATTTTTTTCCAGCCCTCTTCAGCGGCCAGGGCGCGGAGCAGGCCCGCCAGAGCATCCAAATTGGCCGCCTCATGCACAGCGGCCTTCAGATTCATTGCGTTGGTACGGAAGGCAGTCAGTTGATCCGCCGCCGACTCGCCTACAGGAGGCAGCCAAGCCCGCGCTTGTGCGGCGGGTGCCCCCGCAGCGGGCCTGAGCGATCCATGGCTCTGGTGCTGTCCGGGGCGCGGGGCTTCCACCTGGAGGGCCTCGCGGATCCGGCCGAGAATTTTCTCACGTTCCGTCATGACTTGTTGTTTTTTAAATCGAAGTCCCAAATTCAAATCATGCCGCAAAAAAGAGTCCGGCAGGAATTCCAGCGCGGCTTGGAATTGGAAACGCTCATCCCCGTTCCTTCCACCATTCCTTGAAGGTCTGCGGCGCGATTTGCGGGGTCTCCCTGGTTTTTGTCCAGGCATAAGCCGGATCGAGTCGCGTGCCCTTGACCAGGGGATGAAGCATCTGGCCGAGCCGGCCGAATTTCGGGATCAGCGCGTAGAGGGACGGGCGGTTGAAAACAAAGTTCATCGCCCGGAATCCGAGTTTCCATGGCGTCGAGGCTTTCTGGCGGACTGAATTGCGCCGGTTTTGGAGGAGGTGATGCGCCAGATCAATTTTTACCGGGCAGGTCTCGGTGCAGGCGCCGCACAACGAACTGGCGTTGGAGAGGTGCTTCCATTCCTGCAACCCGCGCAGGTGAGGGGTGATGACCGCCCCGACCGGTCCGGAATAGGTGGTGCCATAGGTGTGCCCGCCCACATTGCGAAAGATGGGGCAGACATTCAGGCAGGCACCGCAGCGGATGCAATGCAGGGAATCGCGCTGTTCGGGATCGGCCAGCAGTTCCGTGCGGCGGTTGTCCAGCAGGATCACATGCCATTCCTCCGGACCGTCGGATTCGCCGGGTTGACGCGGTCCGCCATACATCGTATTGTAGCAGGTCAGGGCCTGGCCGGTGCCCGAGGTGGCCAGCATCGGCAGGAACAACGCCAGATCATCCAGACGCGGCAGCACTTTCTCAATCCCAAGCAGGGTGACCATCGTCTTCGGCAGCGCCGCTGTCAGCCGGGCGTTCCCCTCGTTCTCCGTGATCGAAATCATCCCCGTCTCCGCCACGGCAAAATTCCCCCCGGTGAACCCGACATCGGCGGAGAGGTATTTCTGGCGCATGACCCGTCTGGCCACCATCGTGAGTTCCTCCGGACTGTCCGAGGAATTGATCGACAGCTCGCGGTTGAACAGGTCCCGGATGTCCCCGCGGGTCAGATGCATCGCGGGAAAAACGATGTGGTAAGGCGGCTCGTGCTTGAGCTGGACGATATACTCGCCAAGATCGGATTCCACCACCTCGTAACCCTCTTGCTCCAAGGCATGGTTGAGGTGGATTTCCTCGGAGGTCATCGCCTTGGATTTGATGATGGATCGGGCTTTTTTATCGCGCAGGATGCCGCTGATGATACCGCGGGCCTGCTCGCCCGTGCCGGCCCAGTGCACCTTGGTGCCGCGGGCCTCAAGCTTGGAAACCAACTCCTCCAGATGTGTGTCCAGATGGTTCACCGCCTCCCACTTTGTCTCGGCGGCGGCCTGGCGGGCGGCGGCATAATCCAGAAAAGCCCCCCGCGACTTGTCCCGGACAACCTCATATTTGCCCAGCGCCGTTTGGATGATCGCGCGGTGGCGCAGATCGTGGGTGAGGATCTCGGCCTGCTCCTTGAATTGGTCTACAGCGCTGCTCATGTTGAAAACCCCTTAATCAGGGGATGAAAAACCGTTTTCATGCCGCGGGCCGCATCTAAGGGGGAGAGTGCGCCGCGGTCATTGCCTGATGGATTGCGGTTCATGCTTGGTTGGAAGTCATCTGGATGCGAGCACTTCCGCCAGATGAATCGTCTTGAACTTGCGCCCCTGTTTGTCCGCCAGTCCCTGAATGTGCATCAGACAACTCGAATCGTTGGACACAATGTATTCCGCGCCGGTTTCGGCGGCCTGCGCGCATTTCACCTCGCCCATTGCGGTGGAGATCATCGGGAATTTCGAGGCGAAGGTGCCGCCAAATCCGCAGCAGACCTCCTCCTTGAGCTCCACCAGCTCGAGTCCGCGCACCTTGGAGAGCAGGGCCCTGGGCCCCTTTTTGAGGCCAAGCTCGCGCAAACCGTGACAGCCATCGTGAAAGGTCACCCTGTGCGGGAAATGCGCGCCCAGATCGGTCACGCCCAGCTTCGTCACCAGAAAGTCGGAGAATTCCCAGCACTTGGCCGACAGCGCCCGGGCCTGATCCTCCTGCGGGGTGCCTGCAAAAAGCTGGGGATAAAAAACCTTGAGCATGGCCCCGCACGAGCCGGAAGGAATGACCACCGCCTCGGCATTCTTAAGCCGCTGCAGCACTGGCTCCGCCGCCACCCTCGCCTCCTCCCAGTAACCCGAATTGAACGACGGCTGCCCGCAGCAGTTGAGCTCCGCCGGAAAGTCAATCCGATGCCCCAATTGCTCAAGCACCCGCACCAGGCTGATGCCGGCCTTTGGATACAAAAGATCCACAAAGCAGGGAATGAAAAGCGTTACAGTCATGGGCGATCAGATATTATCCGGCAACGCCGGATGCACGGGATAATAAAACCGGCACGAACCAAACCAAGCACAAAACTCCGGCGCCCAAAGCTCTTCGTCGCAAAAGACGGCGGACGACGGGACCGCGGGACCACGGACAACTGATTTTTTCGTTCTTCCTCCGGGCCAGAAAGGAACACGAGGAAAGTTGGCAGTTGGCAGTCCAAGTTGGCCGTTCGTGATTTTTCGGTGGTTTTCAAGCTCCGGAGGAGCGACCTGTCTATAGCGACCCCGTTTCAAAAGAAAATCCAAGCTCCGTAGGAGCGGCACTTCGCGACGGATGAATGCCTTGTGCTGCCGGATTTCGCCGGTCGCTGCGGGTTCCAGATTCTGACATTTGCCCGCTGCCCCCTCCTCCATCCCCCGCGTCTTGTCACCAGCGCATACCTCAATTTTGCCGTTGTGCCAAGTGACATCCCTGTTACGATCCAAGCATTGAACCAATGAAATCGCTTGCAGAATCTATTGTTGTCGGGTGGTTTTGCATCAAGACAACCCTCACCAAGCACTCAGTGCTGACGATGGCAGGTCGCAGTCTATTCATATTTGATTCAAACTTGGGGCGTTTTTCGTGTCGGGCTGAATTCTAAATGGTTCTGGATGTGGCACATTTGAAATTTTCCGTACGGTGACAGTCAACAACAAACACAACAACAGCAAAAGTCCTACACTCAACATATGAAGAACAAGAAGTTTTTAATGGCAGCCGCTGTGCTGGCCGCGGCGCTCTCGCCGGCCGCACTCCAGGCCGCAAATAACACATGGACCGGGGCGGCCGGTACAGCCCAAGACCCCCTTGGAGCAGTCACTTCCGGCTTCTGGGACTATGCGACAGCCAATTGGGCATCGCCCACGCTCTGGGCCAGCGGCGACAACGCTATCTTTGGCGGCAGTTCCGGCTGGACGATCATCGGTGACAATTCCGCATCCACCATCGGGGTTGGGAACCTGACCTTCAACAGCGGTTGGAAATTTTCTGATGCGAGCTTTGCGGGCACTTCCGGCACCCTGATGCTGACCAATGCCACCACGACGATCACCGTGGCTGCGGGGATGACCTTTACAAATCAGGTGTCTCTCAACGGCAGCACGGCCCTGACCTTTGCCGGAACAGGAACCACATATCTGAGCGCGGATGCAGCGGATCCGACCGCAGGCAACAAATACAAGGGCGGCACCTATATCCAGAGCGGCACGGTCGTCATGGCGGTTGGTGGCAATGAAAGCGCGCGCGGTGCCGCAGCAACACCTGGCACTTATGCCATCGACCAGCTCACTGGTCTGGACGCCAGTGCAACGCTGATCCTTGGCACAACCAACGACACCTTGGACACAGCCAACAGCAACTATCGTCCGTATAATCCCCAAGTCTTAAACAATGACCGGGCCCTGAAGTTTAACTTGACTGGCGGAACCTTCATCGAACGCGGCGATAACAACGCCTTCACCGGTCCGTCCTTCTCCGGAACGGGCACGATTGTGAACGACTCCCCCTATGCCCGCTCCGTCTACAAGGTGGCCAACGCTGCCAATGGCGTCACTACTTGGGCTGGCTGTATCTCGGACGGTGGAGCCACAATCGCCCGCGCCAATTCGGGCCCCGGCTACCAGATGAATGTGGATATTAATGGATCCATGCCTGCCGGCGCAGTCCTCTATATCACCGGCAGCAATCACATGAGCGGATTCCTTCGTCTGTCCGGAGCGAACGATACTGTGAAGATGGGACCGGGCAGCGTGCTGTTCTACTGCCCTTCAATCGGGACTAATCCTCGTCAGCTGCTGATGAATTCCGGCACTTGGGATCTCAACGGAACCAGCCAGCAAGTGGGCACGGTCTACACTGGCAACGACTCCAATTCAAAGATCACCAACAGCGCCAATGGCACTGTTTCTACTTTGATCATGGGCGTCAATGTCACCAACTTGCTTTCCTACAACACGACGAACAACAACCCGGCAACCTATGCCAATCCTGGTAAGTATCCTCAGATGATACGTTCTGCCTTGTTGGATGACCCGTCCACGGGCGGCACCTTGGCCATCACCAAAGAAGGCATCGGTATCCAATCCATGGGCAATTTCTCGGGAGACGGCACCCCCCTCCCGTCCAATTATCATGGCGACACGACCATCAATAACGGCACTTTGGAAGTGCTCTCCACTGGCGTCGTCAGCCCGAACAGCGCCTTTCGCCTGAACACGACGCAAGCCACCCTTCGCCTTCTCTATTCCGGCAATGCTAATGTGAAGCAATTGTTCTTGAATGGCGTCCAGCAGCCCAATGGCGTTTATGGTTCTGGAAATGTTTCGGCGATCAGCGGTTCCGGTACCATCACCGTGACTGCATCCACCATTCCTCCTGCCGACAACGTGTGGGCGGGCGGCGGGTTTTACCAGTGGGATCATGTCGGTTCTTTCTGGAGCACGCCTGCGGTGTGGGTGGACGGCCAGAATGCAATCTTCGACGCCACAGGCGCGGCCAGCAGCCCTGTCACTGTTGCCGAGGCGATTTCCGCTCGCAACCTGACCTTCAACACTGCGGGCTATACGATCAACGGATTAGGCGGCACGCTGTCGATTAGCAACACGGTGACGGCCAATCAGAACGCGATCATCGCCGTCGAACTGACTGGAGCCAACGGGCTGGTCAAGCAGGGTTCGGGCACTCTCTCGATCGCAGCGGACACCTATTTGAGCGCTGGCAACAACTACACCGGCGGCACGTATGTCCGCGCCGGCACGCTGATCCTGTCGAACAGCTATGCGAACACCTCCGGCACTAGCTACGCCGTGGATAGCATTGAAGCATTGGACGCTGGCGCGACGGTGGTGATTGGGACAACAACGACGGATGGTGGCGTGACGTTCAGCAACGTGCGCGGCCAGATCGGCGGGGAGAATAGCGCAGCCCATTTGCACATGACGGGTGGAACGTTGGATGTGAACAACGATAACAAGAACCAGCGCATCCCGGTGCCGGATGGCACGGGCTTAATCGTCAACAACGGCAGCCTGCAGCAGTCGGGCCTTCAAATTATACCGGACGGTCTGGACCATACATGGAGCGGTGTGATCGCCGACGGCAACAACGGAGTGCTGAATGGATTGAACAACACCGGCGCTGGCAAAGGCCCCGGCTACCAGATTGGTATCGTGCAGGCATCGGGAACGGGTAATTGGACCTGGACGGGTGCAAACACCTATTCCGGCTCGACGCGTCTGGACGGCGGAATAGTGCTTAAGCTCTCCGGAGCTGGCACGCTGGGGCGCCCGACTCTGACCAACGGCATGACCGGCCCGATGCGCTGGTACACTTGCTCGGTCGACCTGAACGGCACAACCCAGACGATCTCGCTGATGACTGCTGGCAACGGCTCCTCGTCCAAGGTCTATAACTCGGCAGTGGGAACCACCTCCACGCTGGTCTTTGGATACGGCATGGAGCAGGCGTTCAACCGGAGTGCTAACTACTACTTCACGGACAACCTGGGCACAGGCGGCAAGCTGTCCCTGAAGAAGATCAACACGCAGCCCTACATGAACAATGCGAACAATCCGCCGTATCTGGCGACCAACTGTCTGCAGCAGTTGTCAGGCCCCTGCGACTATAGCGGCGATACGATTGTGGATGGCGGTTGGCTGTGGCTGAGTTCGACGGCCTCTGTGAGCTCGAACAGCGCGTATCGGTTGGCGACGACAAATCAGGCGTTGCTGAAGCTGGCCTACTCTGGCGACGCACCTGTCCGTCAGCTGTGGATCAACGGCGTGCAGCAGCCTAACGGCACCTACGGTGCGAGCACGGCTGGTATTGATCCGGCCAGCACCGGCACCATCACGGTGACGGGATCCACTCTTGTGGTGAACCCTGTTCTCGGTGTCACCAAATCGGGCAATGCGCTGACGTTCACCTGGACCGGTAGCTTCACGCTGCAGGCCCAGACCAATACGACCAGCCAAGGCCTGGGAACCAACTGGGTCAACACGCCCTACACCAGCGGCCAGTCGATCAACATCGATTCGTCAAAGGGCGCGGTGTTCTTCCGGTTGAAGCAGTAATCGGTTGATTCGCGGCGGGGAGTGCCGGTTGGCGGTGCTCCCCGCCTTTTTTATTGTTTGATATTCTTTTTCAAGAGCCGCTAGAGTGTGAGCATATTTCCCGATTTATCTGATACCAATGAAAACCAAGAATTTTAGCGAGCGGTTTGATCGCCGGGGTTTCACCTTGATCGAGCTGCTGGTGGTGATTGCGATTATAGCGATTCTGGCGGCGATGTTGTTGCCTGCTTTAAGCAAGGCCAGGCTCAAGGCCCAGGGGGCGAGCTGCATGAACAACGGGCACCAGCTTATTCTGGGGTGGAAGATGTATGCCGACGACAACCACGATCTGCTGCTGGCATCGCTGAATGTTAACACGGGGGATCCGCGGGTGGTGTGGGTGACCGGCAGTCTGGATTTCAACGGTGGGAATGCGAGCAATTGGGATGTGAACCAGGATTTGGTGAACAGTCCGCTGCTGCCGTTTGTGGGGAAGAGCTACACGGTTTTCAAATGCCCGGCCGATCAGGCGACGGTGACGGTGAGCGGGACGAAGCGGCCCCGGGTGCGGAGCATCTCGATGAGCCAGGCGTTTGATTTTGGAGGATGGCTGCCCAATCCGCCCTACCGGGTGTATGGCCGCACGACGCAGATTGTGAGTCCTGTGAAGACGTGGGTGTTCATGGACGAGCATCCTGACAGCATCAACGACGCGGCGTTGGCGGTGAAGATGGCGGAGCCGACGGACACCGGGGGTGGGATCATTGATTTTCCTGCCAGTTATCATGGCGGATCGTGCGGAATGGCGTTTGCGGACGGGCACTCTGAAATCCATAAGTGGAAGGGGAAGAAGATTCAGGCTCCAGTCACCTATACCGGTTCGATGGCCCTAAATGTGCCGGCGGATGATTCGCTGAGCGACATCATATGGCTGTCGAGTGTGACGACGGTTAAACAGTAAGCGGGTAGGGGACAAAGGGCAGTTGGCAGTTGGCGGTTGGCGGTTGGCGGTTGGCGGTTGGCGGTTGGCGGTTGGCGGTTGGCGGTTGGCGGTTGGCTGTGCGTGATTTTTAGGCGATTTTCAAGCTCCGTAGGAGCAACCTTTCTATAGCAAGCCTAGTCCAAACGAAAATCCAAGCTCCGAAGGAGCGGCACAAAGGGTAGATGCGCAATGCAGGCAAATCCAATTTGTTTTGCGTGTGTCCTTGGCTCTTACCGCTTGCCTCCCTGTGCCGCCCCTGCGGGGCTGGGGAAGATTTTTGGATGGATGCGGATCTATAGACAGGTCGCGCCTCTGGCGCTTGAAAAGCAGGGAAAGGGACAATCGGCAGTGGACAGTGGAGAGGATGGTTGCTGAGGTTCTTCGTTCTTCCCCGGCTAGAAAGGAACACAAGGAAGTTCGGAGGGCGGGGGGGTGAGGGTTAGAGATGGTTTTTATGAAGATTTTTGTGTAAGTGGCTTTTTTGTTAATTTCCCCTGCATCGGGCACGAGATAAAATGAGCTGCGAGCCTTAGCTCGCGCCCCCAGCGGTCGAACAGTCTATCGTTTTCAAATTTTATCCTGCTCGATCCAGCCGGTGAATCCGCTCGCCAAATTCAATCGCAAAGCGGTTGAGCGCCACAGTCCATTTATGGATTGGACGAAAGAGCGGCCACATTTCGCCTGTCCTTCGTCCTCAACGCAGCAGAGCGTTTCCAAAACACGCGTTTCCGGCGGGACACTATTTATTCCACCCCCATCCCATAGAGGCTAGGTTGCGCCATCGAAAAATGAATCATCCATGGTAAACCTTCCGCCCCAAGCCAAATGGACTCTGGAGTTCATGAAGACCACGAAGAGAGAAAAGGGCTTCCGATTCCTCCGCCTCATCCGGCGTTTCATGGTTACCTCGGTTTTATCTCAAAGGTGCTTTCGATTGGTCGGAGATCTACGGTTGATCCCAAGGGCGGTTTTTGTGGTTTGATACCTGGCCTCTGGCCTGCAGCCAGGCATCTCCTATTTTCTGATGTCGAGCTCGGGCCATTGCGCGGTGACGGTGGTGCCTTCGCCCGGCCGGCTTCGGAATTCCAGTGATCCGCCGTGCATTTCAAGCAGCCGTTTGCAGATCGTCAGGCCTAGTCCGAGTCCTTCCTGCTCGTGGAGCTTGCGGTCGAATTGCATGTAGGCACCGATGCGGCTGATTTGGTCCGCAGACAGTCCATGGCCCTGATCGGTGACTGTGAGTGCAACGCCGGCGGGAGAGCGGCCCCAAGAGACGCGGACTGGGGAGCCTGGGAGTGAGAATTTGAAGGCGTTTTGAAGGAGTTCATCGACGATTTTGCCGAAATAATCCTCCAGCATCGGAACCGGGGCCGGGGTCAGGTGCAGGCTCAAATCTCCCGGTCGGGCGGCCAGCCGGGCCTGCGTCAGGGCCCGTTGTTCCACGAGATCCTTGGCGTTGGCGGTGTTTTGGTCCAGGAGGTTTTTGAGTTTGAGGGGGTCGGAGGCGCAGGTTTCCAACTGGGCATGGATGAGGAAGTTTTCGACCAAACGTTCCAGTTGCCGGGCGGACTGGTAGATGACCTGGCCCATCTCGGCGATTTCCGCGGGTTGGAGTGAGCGGGCTTCGGTGGTGAGGATCTCGCCGTAAGCCAGGATGCCGTTGAGCGGGGTGCGCAGTTCGTGGGGCAGCATGAGACTGATATTCTCACGCAGGTCCGAGAGTTTGCGCTCCGCCTCCATGCGCATGGCATCGAGTTTTTTCAACCGGACGTCCACCGCCGCGTAGAGGGCGTCGATTGTGAAGGGCTTGGGCAGGTAATCGTCGGCCCCCAACTCCATGCCGTGGCGCATGCCCGCGGGGTCGGCCAAACCGGTCATAAGAATGAACGGGATGCTGGCGGTCAACGGGTCGGCGCGGAGGGATGCCAGAGCGAGGTAGCCGGCATCTTCCAGTTCCATGTGGACGTCGCAGAGAATGAGGTCGGGGATTTCCTGACGTGCCAGCTCGACGCCGCGCCGGCCGGTGTCCGCTTCCAAAACCATGAAGCCGTGCTGGGAGAGGGCGAGATTGATCATCTCGCGCAGCCAGTCTTGGTCGTCAATGACCAGAATTTTTTTCATCGGCACAATCCAAAATCCGCACACTGCCTGTCTCAGGTGAGGACACGCAGGACCGTATTCCACCACGGGAGCGGAGTGACTACCTAAAGCAATGAGCGTGCCCGGGAGGTCAGACGTCGATCACAGGGCCATTTCCTCCGGGGTCGGAAGGGGGCGGGGGGCGGGGGGTGCGCTGAACTCGGACGCTGGTGTTGCCGGAGCGGGTGAGGACATTGAGAGGGAGTGAGGTCAGGCTGATGACCAGCGCGCCCCCAAAAGGCGGCCCAGAACGAGTTGACCGTGAACTGGGGTTGCAGGAGGAATCCGACGAAATAGAGGAGCAGGCCGTTGATCACCAGCATGAACAGACCCAAGGTGAAGATGAGCAGGGGCAGGGCGACGAGCAGTAAGATGGGGCGTAGGAATGCGTTGAGGATGCCCAGCAAAAGGGAGGCTGTCATCAGGTCGGTGAATTTATCGTAGTGCAATCCGGGGACGATGGAGACGGCCAGCAAGACGGCCAGAGTGTTGATGAGCCAGCTCTGGAGGAATTTTTTAAGCGTTGGCGGCATGAGATCGCTAGGGGGCTTTGGGTGCGGCCCGTTTGGCGGCGGTTTTGGTTGCGGCCTGCTCGGCGGGAGTGGGTTCTTTCTCCAAGAAATGGCCGTGGGCGCGGAATTTCGCGTAGCGCGTCCGCAACCGGTCCCCGGCGGACAACTCAAGCAACTGCTCCAGATGCGCCAGGAGATGGCCTTGCAAATGCGCCGACATGGTTTTGAGATCGGTGTGGGCGCCACCCAGAGGCTCGGGAATGATCTGGTCCACAAGCCCGAGTTCCAGAAGGTCGCCGGCGGAAATCTTCAGGGCGACGGCGGCTTTGGCGGCGGCGGACCGGTCTTTCCATAAAATGGCGGCGCAGCCTTCGGGGCTGATGACCGAGTAGTAGGCGTTTTCGAGGATCAAGACGCGGTCGGCGATGCCGATGCCCAGGGCGCCGCCGGAGCCGCCTTCGCCGATGACTGCGGCGATGATGGGGACTTCCAGGAGCATCATTTCGCGGAGGTTGACGGCGATGGCCTCGGCGATGTGGCGTTCCTCGGCGCCGATGCCGGGGTAGGCGCCGGCGGTGTCGATAAGAGTGATGATGGGCAGGCCGAATTTGTCGGCCATGCGCATGAGGCGGAGGGCTTTGCGGTAGCCTTCGGGGTGTGCGGAGCCGAAATTGCGGAGGATGTTTTCCTTGGTGTCGCGCCCCTTTTGAGTGCCGATGACCATGACCTTGTGGCCGCCCAGGGATGCGAACCCGCCCACAACGGCGCGATCCTCGGCGAAGAGGCGGTCGCCATGCAGTTCGGAGAAGCCGGTGAAGGCGGTGTGCAAGTAGTCGAGGGTGAAGGGGCGTTTGGGGTGGCGTGCGATTTTGACGCGGTCCCAGGCGCTGAGGTTGGAGAAAATCTGGCGTTTGGTCTCCTCGATTTTCTTTTCAATCAGAGCGACTTCGCGTTCCAGACTGATGTCCAAGGAGTGGGCTTCCGGATGGTTTTTCAACTCCGTCAGCTTGCTCTGCAGTTCGAGGATGGGCTTTTCGAAGTCGAGTTGATGTTTCATCGGCGTTTAAATTAGCGGGGGTGGCAAAAGCAGGCAACGCTCAATTCCGGAAGTGCGGGTGCTTTGGGGGTTGACATTGGGGGCGGGGAAAATAGTCTGTTCCACCCGGCGGTTGGCACCGCGTGGCCATGAAGGCCGCGTTCTGCCCCGGCCGGTAGAGAGGAAGTGAATTAGTTTGACCGAGATTAAGTTAAAAAAAGGCGAACCCGTGGACAAGGCGTTGCGCCGCTTGAAGAAGAAAGTGGATCGGGAAGGCACGCTCAAAATCGTGCGCGCCAACCGGAGCTATGAAAAACCGAGCGAACGCCGACGCCGCAAGGAAAAAGTGGCCCGGTTCTCCGCCATGTTGAGCGCCCGTTACGCCGACATGTGATCGCCTGTTTCAATCATCATTAAACCGCTGAACAGTTGAATCCCGGAATTGATTCAACCGTTCAGCGGTTTAACTTCTTAAAACCGACCGGCACCATTTCCCGAGCTATGTATGCGTTTTCCACCTGCTGGAACTCCCACCGCCACACCGACGGACGCGCCATGCTGCGCGAGATCCGGGATCTGGGGTTTGAGTTTGTCGAGCTGAGCCACGGCACGCGCATCAGTTTGATGCCCGGGATTTTGGAGGCGGTGGCCGCCGGCGAGATGCGGATTTCCAGCCTGCACAATTTCTGTCCGCTGCCGATGGGCGTGAACCATTCGGCGCCCAACCTCTACCAGTTTTCAGACGAGCGGCCGCGCCAGGTCGAACTGGCCGAGCGCTACACGCTCAAAACCCTGGAGCTGGCCGCCCGGCTTCAGGCCCCGCTGGTCGTCATGCACAGCGGAAGCATCGAGATGAAAAACTACACCGACAAGCTGCTGGAGATGGTCGCCGACGGGGAGAAGGAAAGCGGCAAATACAAGAAACTCTGCCAAGAAGCGGATAAAAAACGAGCGGACCGCAAACCGGAGCATTTCGATCGCGTCATTGAGGCCTATAAAAGGATTCTCCCGGTTGCCGAAAAACTCGGGGTCAAACTGGGCGTCGAAAACCGACAGGCCCTGGAGGAGCTGCCGATAGAAAGCGATTACGCCCAGCTCTTTCGCGATCTGCCCAGCCCGAGCTTGGCCTACTGGCACGACACGGGGCACGCCCAGATCAAAGCCAATCTGGGCTTTTTGGATCACCGGCAGCATCTGGCCTCACTGCGCGACCGGCTGGCCGGGTTCCATATTCACGATGTGGAATTTCCGGGGCGCGACCATTGTCCACCCGGGAGCGGCGGGGTGGATTTTGCGGCGCTCGCTCCGCTGGTCCGGCCCTGGGACATCAAGGTTTTTGAATTCAGCCCGTCGATGAAGGTGGAGGACGCCCGCCGGGGCATCGCCCATATCCAAGAGCTCTGGGGCCGGGAGTAGCGGCGGCGGCGCTCAAATATGTTCGCCGATGGTTGGCGGGAGCTGGTAAGAGAGTTCCTTTTCCGTTGGCAGTCCGGCGCTTTCCCGGGCCAGCACCCGGTAGTTGCGGATTTGAAAAGAGATCGCCCGGCCATCTTCCAATCCGAGCTGTGCATAATCCTCTTTGGTCATGCGGCTGCGCAGGATCAGCCCGGAGGGCAGCTCCAATTCGAGCCGGAGCATGATGCCCAGAAAGAAGGTGTGGCGTAAAATCGCCCGGTAGGGGAACAGGGCCAGGTCGGTGGAGATCTGCACCGCGTAGGGCCGGAATCCAATCCGCAGCAAGCAGCCCTCGGGTTGGTCGTGCGCTGGAAACTGCATTTCTCCGATCCGTGCCACTCCGCCTGACACCACGGTGTCGAGAACATTCATGACGCCGATGAAGCGGGCGACGAATTCGTTGGCTGGCTGCTCGTAGACTTCGCGCGGGGTGCCGATCTGTTCGAGGTTGCCGCGGGAGAAAATGACAATCCGGTTTGAAACCTCCATCGCCTCCTCCTGATCGTGTGTCACGAAGATGGTGGTGACGTTCAGGTCGTGGTGCAGGGTGACGAGCCACTCGCGCAGTTCCTGGCGGATCTTGGCGTCGACGGCTCCAAAGGGCTCGTCGAGCAGGAGCACGCTGGGTTTGGGTGCCAGAGCGCGGGCGATTGCCACGCGCTGGCGCTGTCCGCCAGAGAGCTGATGGGGGTAGCGCTTCTCCAGTCCTTCAAGCCCGAAGAGCTTGAGCAGTTCCTCGACGCGGGACAGGATATCGGGGCGCTTCCATTTTTTGATTTTCAGGCCGAAGGCGATGTTTTTGGCCACGGTCATGTTTTTGAACAGCGCATAGCTCTGGAAGACGAAGCCGATGTTCCGCTCCTGCACCGGGAGCTCGTTGACGCGCCGGCCGCGGATGAAGATGTCGCCGGCGGTGGGCATCTCCAGTCCGGCTATCATTCGCAGCACGGTGGTTTTGCCTCCGCCGCTGGGGCCGAGAAGGGCCATGAGTTCCCCTTCCTTGACGGAAAAGGTGACTTGATTGACGGCGGGGACTGGGCCGAAGGCCTTGGTGACGTTTTTCAGTTCGATGCTCATCGGGTGGTTTCGCGTGCCGGCATTTGGGGTTTCGCCTTGGAATCGGGCGGGGCGGGCTGCTGGGCGCGCGCCAGATCACGGGCCTCTTTCCATTCCAAAAGGCTTTTCAGGATCAGGGTCAGCAGCGCGAGCAGGGCCAGGAGGCTGGCAACCGCAAAGGCCGCCGGGCCGTTGAATTCGTTGTAGAGCTTTTCCACGTGCAAGGGCATGGTGTCGGTCTGGCCGGTGATATGGCCGGAGACGACCGAGACGGCGCCGAATTCGCCCATGGCTCGGGCAGTGCACAGGATGACGCCGTAGAGCAATCCCCATTTCACCGAGGGCAGGGTGACGTGCCAGAAGGTCTGCCAACCGTTGGCGCCGAGGGTCAGCGCCGCCTGTTCCTGTTCTGCTCCAGTGGCCTGCATGACGGGGATGAGTTCGCGTGCGACAAAAGGGAAGGTGATGAAGACGGTGGCCAGCACGATGCCGGGCACGGCGAAGATGATCTTAAGGTTGTGTTCGTCGAGCCATTTGCCAAAGAACCCCTGAAGTCCGAAGAGGACCACGAACATGAGTCCGGCCACCACCGGAGAGACGGAGAAGGGCAGATCAATGAGGGTGATGAGCAGGGATTTCCCGCGGAAATTAAATTTAGCGATGGCCCAGGAGGCCGCCACTCCGAATACGACATTGACAGGCACGCTGATGGCCGCCACCAGCAGGGTGAGGCGGATGGCCGCCCAGGCATCAGGGGTGTAGAGGGATTCCAGATAGTAGCGCCAGCCCTTGGCGAAGGCTTGGGCGAAGACGTTGAGCAGCGGGAGCAGCAGGAAGACCAGGCAGAAGGCCAAGGCGATGCTGATAAGCAGCCATTTGACGACGGGGGATTCCTCGGTGCTGCGGCGGGAGGGGTTTCGCGCGGCGCGCAGTCGGGTTTTAATGGGGCTGGCCATGTCAGTGCTGGAAACGGCTGGTCCACTGTTCCAGCAGGTTGATGATGCCCAGCAAGATAAACGAGAAGACCAGCAGAACCACTGCGAGAGCGATCGCCCCGGTGTAATCATATTCCTCCAGCCGCATCACGATGAGGTAGGGGGCTATTTCGGTTTTGAAAGGGAGGTTGCCAGAGATGAAGACGATGGAACCGTATTCGCCTATGGCGCGGGCAAACGCCAGGGCAAAGCCGGTGGTGATGGCCGGCAAGAGGGAGGGCAAGATCACTTGAGCGAAGGTGCGCAGTCGGCTCGCCCCCAGGGTGGCGGCGGCCTCCTCCACTTCCCGCTCCAGGTTTTCGAGCACGGGTTGCAGGGTGCGCACCACAAAAGGCATCCCGACAAAGGTCAGGGCGATGACGACTCCCAACGGGGTATAGGCGCCCTTGATCCCGAGAGGGACTAGGAAACGTCCCAGCCAGCCATTGGCCGCAAAGAGGTTGGCCAGGGTCAATCCGGCCACGGCAGTGGGCAAAGCGAATGGAAAATCCACCATTGCGTCCAGGAGGCGGCGGCCGGGGAATTCATAGCGTGCCAGAACCCAAGCCAGCAGGGTGCCAAAGATGGCGTTGGCCACGGCGGCGCTGAATGAGGCCAAAAAGGTCAAGCGGTAGGCTGCCAGGGCGCGCTCGGTGGTTGCCAGCCTCCAGAAATCGGCCCACGAAAGCTGGGAGGTGCGAAGGGCCAATCCGGCAAAGGGGATGAGGACGATGACACTCAGGAAGAAGAGTGTGACACCGAGCGTCAGCCCGAAACCGGGCAGCGGATTGGACTTACCCTTCAGGTTCGCCGGCTTTTTCATGGTTTCCCCTGGCGTCTGGTCCGGGCCGGTCAGATCTCGTAGTCTTTTCTGGGCTTCTCGCGGCCCAGTGAAATCCGGTTCCAGACCCGCTCATGCAGGTAGTAGAGACCGATCTTGGTGAACAGTTCCACAAAACCGATCGAGAGGGCCAATTTTATTTTTCCGGTCACGAGGTAGGACACAATGATGGTATCCACAGTTCCCGTCACTCGCCAGGACACTGCTTTGATCAGGCTGCGGTAATGGTTTTCACTCATATTGATTTTAAATTTCAGCGGCTGGCTTGTTGGATTTGATCGAAAATGCCGTTCTGGCTGAAGTGGGTTTTCTGGGCTTTCTGCCAGCCTCCGAACAGCTCGTCAATTGTGAAGAGGTTCAGTTTGGGGAACAGGGCGGCGTGTTTCTGCCGGACGGAGTCCAGACGCGGACGGTAGAACTTTTTTGCGGCGATCTCCTGTCCTTCCGGCGAGTAGAGGTATTCAAGATAAGCCTTGGCCACTGCGGTGGTGCCGTGTTTGACGGCGACGCGTTCCACCAGTGCGACCGGGGGCTCGGCCAGAATGCTTACCAAGGGGACGACCAGTTCGAGCTCGCCCTTTCCTGATTCCTGGAGGGAAAGCAACGCCTCGTTCTCCCAGGCAATCAGCACATCGCCGATGCCGCGCTGCACAAACGTGGTCGTCGCTCCGCGCGCCCCGGTGTCGAGCATGGGGACATTCTTGAAAAGCTTGATGATGAAGTCTCTGGCTTTGGACTCGTCGCCGCCGTTTTTCTTGAGGGCATAGCCCCAAGCCGCCAGATAATTCCACCGCGCCCCGCCGGATGTTTTGGGATTAGGAGTGATGACGGCCACGCCGGGTTTGACCAGGTCGTTCCAGTCGCGGATGTGTTTGGGGTTTCCCTTGCGCACCAGAAACACGATGGTTGAGGTGTAGGGGGTGCTGTTGTCAGGGAGCCGCTTTTGCCAGTCGGCGGGCAGTTGGCGGCTGTTCTGTGCGATCGCGTCAATGTCATAGGCCAGGGCCAGAGTCACCACATCGGCCTCCAACCCGTCAATCACCGAGCGGGCCTGTTTGCCGGAGCCGCCATGGGATTGCTGGATGACGACGGACTGGCCGGTCTGGGTTTTCCAGTGTCTGGCGAAGGCGGCGTTGTAGTCCTGATAGAATTCCCGGGTGGGATCATAGGAGACATTGAGCAGCTTGATGTCTTTCGCCTGCGCATTGGTGAGAAGGGCCAAGGCGGCCCAGAGGATGAGTTTGGAGGGGAATCGCATTGGATCAATCAGGAAGGCTGTTTTTTAGAAATGCAGTTGGAGCCTGGTGAAGAAGACGTTTTCGGGTTGCTTGGTGACGGTGGCTTTGGTGCCTGCACCGCCTTGGAAGGTGGTCCTGGAAAAGCTCGTGTTTAAACGGACATTCTGGTTTAAGAACCAGTTCGCGCCCGCCGACCAAGCCCGGGCCCCCCGCGCCGCCGTGTCGGGGTCGGCGAAATAGGGGAAGGTAGCCTCGTCCACATCCAATCTGGCGTAGCGTCCCACCAGCTGCACGGCACCCCAACCGCCATTTAGAGGATCAAAGGAACGCTTTGGCGATACCCCGGCATACGTGGCATCCTCCCCGGTCAAGACCCAGCCTCCCGTGATTTCCCAGGCGGTGTTCTGCAGGTCAGCCGACTTGCCCTTGGGGACATTCACGACACGTTGGTCTGAAATAATGTATTCGCCCAGCAGGCTGAAAGGCCCGAAATAGTAATAGCCTTGGGGCGAAATCCTCCACTGGTTTCCGTTGCCAACCACCCCGTTGGTATAGCCGAAAAACCGTTCCTGGCCATCGGTTGTGAATCCGGAAGTGAGTCCCGTGGATGAGGTATTCGTCCAAGCCTGATTTATACCGTAACTGCCTCCAAGACCAAAACCAAAACCCTCCAAGGCGTCGAGTCCGGAATTCTTGAGGGGTTGAAAAAAAAGACGCCCAGCAAAGGCCTTGGTATCCTGTGCGCTGAGGTTGGCCGTAGTAGTCGAATAATCCGGAGCACCGTTAAAAACCCCCACTTTGTAGCTGACCAGACCGCCGGCCAGACCGCCATGCAATGCAAAGCCGATGTCCCGGTTGGGCACCAGATCGGTCGCCAGCGTTCGTTCGTTGAAGAACGTGGTTGCTTCGTTTTGCTGGAGTTCCAAGCCGACGGGTGATTTGAATTTGCCGCCCTGCAACTGGAGTTCCGGGCTGAACCGGTAGTTGAGGTAGGCATCTATGATTTGCACCGTGCTCCCGCCAAAATCCGGAACGAATAGAAAATCGAAATCCTTAAACACGGTTCCCTGCAGAATAGGCCGGGCGCGGCGCAACAACAGGGAATCGTTGCCCTTGATTCCGCCGTCCTCAACAAAAGTCCGGCTGTCCACCTGCAACACTCCTCGTAAAGTCAGCGAAAAATTGGTGTCGGCGGAACGAAACCCAAACCCGCTTCTTCCGGCCGTAATTGTTGGCAGCGCCTTAGCCGTCCCGGCTTGCTCATCCTTGCCGGATTCCTCCTGTTTGCGCTCGAGGATCCGGACCTTCTGCTCGAGTGCCTCGATTTGCTGCCGGAGGGTCCGGATGATGTCAACCGTCTCGTCGGCCTGGGCGCGCAGAGTCGCGGCCAGAGTGCCGGCCAAGGCCAGCTTAATCAGTTTCTGGTGGGACTTGATTTTGGCTTTCATGGTTGATTGCTTTCTATGTTCCTTTGTTGAGGGGGCGGACGCCAATTTATTCCGGTCCGCTTTTTTCCTCACCTCTTGGTCTGCAGGGCAAGCTGTTAATCAATTCGGTGAGCGGTTTTTGTGCCTGAACCAAGCGTTGTTTTTCGGTCCGCTCAACTTGCGCCACGCGTGAGTCATGGACGGTGATTTGCACCACGCCACAGCGGAGGGCGGCCACCTGCCGGGCCGTAATTTCCATCCAAAACCGATCCGGGTGGGCCTTCTCCCCACCGCTCAGCAGAGGCGTGTATATGTTCATTCAAGTCACTTTCAAACCCTCAATCTGAATCGAGATTATCACTAAACTACACTATGTCAATAGAGATTGTAATGATTGTAGAAATATTGATTTTATTGTGTTTTTTAGTTTTAAATCAGGATTCTTGACTCTGATGGTAGAGATTCCATACTGGCGGTATGAAACTGTCTGTGCGCGGTGAATATGCGCTGCGGGCCCTGCTGGTTCTGGCGCTCAGCCCGGAGCAAAACGTCGTGCGTATCCAGACGATTTCGGAGCAGCAGAACATTCCAAAACGGTTTCTTGAGCAGATTCTCAACGACCTCAAGGCGGCTGGGATTGTGGAAAGCCGGCGGGGCGTTGCGGGCGGTTATCGGCTGGCCCGGCGTCCCGAGGACATAACCCTTGCCTCCGTTGTCCGGCATATTGAGGGGGCGCTGGCCCCGGTGAGCTGCGTGAGCGAGCGGTTTTATGAGAAGTGCTCCTGTCCGGACGAGTCGCGGTGCGCCATCCGCAGTGTGATGAAGGAAGTGCGGGAGGCGGTGGTGAAAATCATGGAACGGGTCACGGTGGCTCAACTGAGCGAGCGCTGGAGCAGGTTGCAACAAGAGCCATTCGATCCCTTCGATTTCAATATTTGAACCAATGCGTCCGTGGGCCGTCGCCGGTCAGAAACTGCGTGCCAAGCCGGGTTAAATCAGTTAAGTCAAGGTTGTGACCAGCCCCCGTCAAATTACAAACCTCGCCCTCATCGGGTTTATGGGCACCGGAAAATCCTCCGTCGGTCAGATCGCCGCCAATCTGCTTCATTTCACCCTGCTGGATACGGATCATGTGATTGAGCAGCGCGCCGGCAAGACCATCAACGAGATTTTCGTGCAGAATGGAGAGTCGGTGTTTCGGGATTGGGAGCGGCGGATAGTCGGGGAGTTGACCGGGCGCAAGCAGACGGTGATTTCGACCGGTGGCGGGCTGCCGGCTCAGGGTGCGAACCTGGCCAGTCTTAAAACCCATTCCTTGGTGGTCTGTCTCTGGGCGTCGCCGGAGCGCATTTGGGACCGGGTTCGCAGCCAGAATCACCGGCCCCTGCTCAACGAACCCGATCCCCTGGCGAAAATCCGGAGGCTGCTGGTGGCCCGCGAGCCTTTCTACCGGCAGGCTGACGTTCTGGTAAACACCGATTTACGCTCCGTCCGCGAGGTGGCGCAGCAGGTGGTTCACCAGTTTCATCGTGCGCTCCGATGAAAGAGGGGCTCAGGCGGCTGGCGCTGGAACTGGGGTTTGACGACTGCCGCTTTGCCGCCGCCGGGCGGCCGGATCATGCCGCGCAATTCCAGAATTGGATTGACCAGAAACGTCATGGTGAGATGGGCTATCTGGAGCGCAACGCCCACAAGAGGATGGATCCACAGCAAGTGTTGGCCGGGGCCAGAAGTGTGATTGTATTGGCGGTCAGCTATGCATCCGGGCATCCGGAGCCGCACACTTCAGGCGCTCCAAGCCCCGTCCCCACCGGACAAATCGCCCGTTACGCCCGCTACGCCGATTATCATGAAATCCTGGCCGGTCCGCTGAAGCAACTGACGCAGCGCTTGGACGAAGTGGGGGGAGCCGGGAGCCGGTCCCTGTGGTATGTGGACACCGGTCCGGTTTTGGAGCGGGACCTGGCGCAGCGGGCGGGTTTGGGATTTGCAGGCAAGCACACCAACCTGATCAGCCGCAAACTGGGGAACTGGATTTTCCTGGCTGAGATTCTGACCACGGTGGAATTGGAACCGGACGCGCCGGAAAAAAATCGTTGCGGCAGCTGCAGCCGGTGCATTGCCGCGTGCCCCACCAGCGCCATCACCGCGCCGTTTGAGCTTGATGCACGCCGCTGTATTTCCTACCTCACAATCGAGTTGAAGGGTTCCATTCCGGAGGAGTTCCGGCCTGCGATCGGCAATCGGATTTACGGGTGTGACGATTGTCTTGCAGCCTGTCCATGGAACAGGTTTGCGCAGGCAGGAAGCCTTTTGCGGGCCCATGCCCGGCCGGAACTGGCGGTGCCGGAGCTGTTGGAACTGTTGGCACTGGATGAGGCCGGGTTCAAGCAGAAGTTTGCCCGCACCCCGGTTTTACGGACCAAACGGCGGGGATTCCTGCGCAATGTCTGTGTGGCTCTAGGCAATGTGGGCGATGCCACCGCTCTTCCGGCGCTGGAAAAGGCGGCTGTGGATTCCGAGCCGCTCATCGCCGAACACGCGGGGTGGGCCATAGGACGAATTCGGGGCCGGCTGCCGCAGTCCGAAGCCGTCAGGGATGTCAGGGATGTTTCGTTTCGGTGCGTGACCTGAGGTAGTCCTCGATGATTTTCGCCTGCTGCTGCCGTGGTGCTTCTTCGTAATGGCTGAAAGTTTCAGTGTGGGTTCCCCGCCCGCCGGTGAGCGAGCGCAGTTTGCTGGCATAGAGGTAAAGCTCTTTGGCCGGCACCCGGGCTTTGAGCACTTGAACACCCGCCTCCGTGTCGATGCCCTGAATGCGGCCGCGCCGGCTGGATAGGTCGCCCATGACCCGGCCCAGAAACTCTTCGGGAATGCGGACTTCCACCGAGTGAACGGGTTCCAGCAGGCAGGGGTTGGCGGCGCTGAAAGCTTCCCGGAAGGCGAAGTATCCGGCGCTTTGGAAGGCAATGTCCTTGGAATCAACCGGGTGCATTTTGCCGTCGAAAAAATCAATCCGCACATCCACCACGCGATGCCCTGTCAGGATGCCTTCCTGACAGGCCCGGGCCGCGCCTTTTTCCACACTGGGCACGAAGGCGCGGTCCACATTCTGGCCGACGAGGGACTGGGTGAATTCGATGCCCGTGTCGCGCTGTTTGGGTTCGAGGCGGAGGCAGACTTCAGCGAACTGGCCCGCGCCGCCGGTCTGTTTTTTGTGCCTGTATCTCGCTTCTGCCGGCGTTTGGATGGTTTCGCGATAGCGCACCCGGGGCTCGATCAGCTCAACGTGGACGTTGTGACGATGCCGCAAGCGTTCGACCACCACTTCTAAATGCAGTTCGCCCTGGCCCGAAAGCAGGGTTTGGTGCAACTCATCGTCGACCTGGAATAAAAAGGCGGGGTCCTCGCGATGGAGAGCCGCCAGCCCGGCGGCGATCTTGTCCTCTTCGCCCGGTGCCAGGGAATGGAGTGCGGCGTGGATGTTCGGCTTGGGATATTCCACGCCCGGGAGCAGGACGGGGCGGCTCGCCGCGCACAGGGTGTCACCGGTGTGGGTGTGCTTGAGTTTGACCACCGCCCCGATATCGCCGGCGCAGAGCTCCGGCACGGCCTTGCGTGTTTTGCCGTTGAGAAGATAGCACTGGCCGATTTTTTCCGTGCCGCCGCGGGTGGGGTTGTAAAGTTCCGAGCCGAATTTGATCCGGCCGGAGTGGACGCGGAGGAAAGAGAGTTCCCCGAACTGAGCCTCGCTCAGGGTCTTGAACACCTGGCAAACCGGGTCCGGATCGGTCGGGGCCACTTTGGTTTCTCTTCCGTCCGGGTGGCCGGCGGCCATCTGGTTGCGGTCCACCGGCGATGCCCCGTATTTGGCGATGATATCCATGAGGCGTGCGACGCCCACATTGGCTTGGGCGGAGGTGCAGAACAGCGGTATAAACGCCTGGTTTTGAATGGCCTGATGAATGCCGGTGCGCCATTCGTTCTCGGAAAGACCGCCTTTGCTGAGGAACTTTTCCAGCAGGCCGTCCTGTGAACCGGCGATGTGCTCGATGAGTTCCCGGTGGAGTTCCTTGACGCGGACAGCCCACGGACCGGCGGCGGGGGTCTCGCTGAACCGGCCGCTCCGGTCTGCCTGGTAAGTAATGATTTCGCTGCGGGGAACATCAAGCACTTGGTTGAAGGACGGTCCGGGGTTGACCGGGAGGGTGATCGGGAACACAGTCGGCCCGAAATGTTCCCGGATTTGGCCCAAAACCCGCTCGAAATACGCCTCGGGCTTGTCGCATCCATTGACCACGATCATTTTGGGGAGTCCTGCCCGCCCCGCATGGTTCCAAGCCGCATCACTGCCACTACCGGGTCCTTGCACGGCATGGACGACCAGAAGCGCCAGGTCGGCAACCCGCAGCGCCCCGAGAGATTCACTGAGAAAATCGGCGTAACCGGGGCAGTCCAGCAGGTTGAATTTTCGCTCCAGCCACTGGCAGTGCAGGAGTGACGCGGACACGGAAAACTGCCGTTTTCTCTCGGTCTCCTGATAATCCGACACCGTGGTGCCAGCGGCGACATTCCCCATTTGTTGGATGGCGCCGGCGCAGGCCAGCATCGCCTCGCTGAGCGTGGTTTTTCCGCAGGAAGCATGGCCGATCAGGGCGATGTTACGGATGTCCGCAGGGGAATGGTCTTTCATAGGAACCGGGCTCCTTTTGTAATTGCTGATCCGTGACTGAAGATCATGCTCACAGGACAAACTTAGTGAGCTGGAGGCATATACCAAGAGTGAACCCGGACCGGATCTTGCCAATTGCCGCACGGGGCTTGTCCTGAATCGAGAGGGCGTTTTCCTGCGGTCCAACCCGGGTACTGCCCCAGGTGCGGGTGGGAAACCCGATGGTCAGGGGCGGTGGTTGCGAGTGTATGCAGACACGATCCGAGGGGGGGCGGGAGTAGCCGAGGTTAACCGGCTTGGGTTTTCATTTCCGTCTGCGGAGCGGTGCCATGGCGGAGGCTGCAATGAGTGCGGCGCCAGTTTAGTGTCTCAAGCGGAGGAACAGATTGCCTGAGGGCGGGGGATTGGTTGTGCGGTTGTTGTCGACCGGGTTTAATCTTTGAATCGGCGCGTTTTTTGCCACCTTCAGGGTTAAGTCTTGAATGCCGCCACTTGGGTTCAGGCCGGTGCAGGTGCCCGGGCTTGCAGTCCGGCCGGGCGGTTTATCCGGGGGCGAAATTCGACCGCAGGATTGCCAGGGGGCCGGTTTGTTTGGGAATTGAATTGCCAAGCGCGCCAAACCGGAAATAATTTTCCAGATGAAAGTCATCCTGAACGAGCTCAACCCACCCGTGGGTTTCAAAGGCTTGCCCATAGAACCGGCCGGGCGGGGTCTCCTGCCCGGGCTGGTCTTGCGCGAGTTTGGCTGCTAGAGTTTGCCCATGTTGCCACCCGGACCTGTCAGATTACCGAAGGACGCCGCCGCCCAAGCCTGTCTTGCCGATGGGCATCAGCGCAACCAAGCAGGCTCGGAAGGAGTTGCCGGGGAAGCCGTGAGGCCCTGATCCGGCGGGCCAAGAATCCCCTGACCATCCCCCAAAATAATTTCCCAATGAAAGTCACTCTTAACTGGCTAAAACAGTACGTCGATTTCAACTGGTCGCCCGAGGAAATGACCGAGCGCCTCACCATGCTGGGCCTCGAAGTCGAGGGCGTGCAGAAAATCTCCGGCGCATTTGAAGGTGTCGTGGTGGCGCAGGTCATCACCCGCGACAAACATCCGGGCGCCGATAAACTCTCGCTGTGCCGCGTCAATGACGGCACGGGCGAACGCCAGATTGTCTGCGGCGCGCAGAATTTCAAGGCGGGCGACAAGGTCCCGCTGATCCTGCCCGGCGCGGCGCTGCCGCCCAAAGCGGGCGAGAAGGAGCCTTTCACCATCAAGGTCGGCAAGATCCGCGGTGTGGAATCCCACGGTATGCTCTGCTCGCACGAGGAGCTTGGGATTGATCCTGAAGCCCTCGGCCATAAGAAGGAGGACGGGTTGTTGCTGCTGCGCGAGGATGCGCGGGTCGGGCAACCGTTTGGCGAATACCTGGGGCGCGGCGGTGGCGATGTGGTCTATGATTTGGAAGTCACGCCTAACCGACCGGATTTGAACAGCCTCATTGGCATCGCCCGCGAAATTGCCGCAGTGACGGGAAATCCGCTGAAAATTCCGGATATCAGAAGCCAGGAAACCGAAATCAGGGCCGAGAGTTTAGTCGCTGTGCGGATCGAGGACTTGGAACTGTGCCCGCGCTACACCGCCCGGGTCATCAAAGGCGTCAAGGTGGGACCCAGTCCGCAGTGGTTGCGCTCGATGCTGGAGAAGGTGGGGATTCGCAGCATCAGCAACGTGGTGGACGTGACAAATTATGTGATGATGGAGGTGGGGCAGCCCTTGCACGCTTTTGATTATCATCTGGTTGCCAAGGGGGCGGAAGGCAAGCCCACGATAGTGGTTCGGCGTGCGACGGCCGGTGAAAAATTCACCACGCTCGATGCCCAGAAACGGACTCTCGGCGCGGACATGCTGCTGATTTGTGACGAGCAAAAGGGCATCGCCTTGGCAGGCCTGATGGGCGGCGCAAACACGGAGATCAATGAACAGACCGTGGATGTGTTGATCGAGAGCGCCTATTTCTCGCCTGGGGGCATCCGGCGCACCAGCAAGCAGTTAGGCTTGCGCAGTGAATCAAGCTACCGCTTCGAGCGCGGGGCGGATCCGGCTGTTTGCGACTGGGCCAGCCGCCGGGCGGCCCAATTGATTTTGGAAACGGCCGGCGGCCAGTTGACCGCCGGCATGGTGGATTTGTATCCCCAATCCGCCGAACCCCGGCGGATCACCTTGCGTCACCGCAAAGTCAACGAGCTGTTGGGCGTCATTCTTTCTCCTGAAGCCATGGAGGATTATTTGGGGCGGCTGGGTTTCCGCCTGCTCAATGCCCGGACGCAGCTTCCGGGCCAGGCTGCCTTGGTGGAGCCGGTGACTTTCGAGGTTCCCACTTGGCGCGTGGACATGAAGCGGGAGACGGATTTGATCGAGGAGATTGAGAGGTTGCATGGGCTTGGCAGGGTGCCCGCCACCCCGCCCCGCGGGGCGATTGGCACAAATGCGTTTGATGCGGTTTATGATCGGATCGCCGAGGTCCGGCGCATTCTTGTGGGGCTGGGCCTTAGCGAAGCCCAGGGGCAAACCCTGATTGCTGATTCTGCCGCGAAACTGGCCGTCCCGCCCGAGCAGGTGGTTGCGCTGGCCAATCCGCTGAGCAGCGATATGAACGTGTTGCGTCCGAGCCTGCTGCCCGGGCTGCTGGACTCTCTGCGCCACAACCTCTCACATAAAAACCAGCGCGTTGCTTTGTTCGAAATTGGCCGCGTCTTCATTAATATCAATGGGCAGTCAAAGGAAGAGCGGCGCGTGGCTCTGGCCCTCACCGGTGAGCGGTTGCCTGAGTTCTGGAGCGGCGAGGAGCGCGCCGCGAAATTTGACATCTCCGATCTGAAGGGAATGGTCGAGGAGCTCTTGGAACAATCGGGATTGCGGGGAGTGAACTGCACGCGTCGGGACGGCAGCACGCCGTTGTTTCTGGAGTCCGCCACCCTTGCGCTGGGTGGCAAGCTGCCCTTGGGGCAACTGGGACAGCTCCTGCCCATGCTCGCAAAAAAATATGATCTGCGGGATGCCGTTCTGCTTGCAGAACTGAGTCTGGATCAGCTCTTGGCGCGGGGTAATACGGCTAAGTCGTTCAAGAGCCTGCCCCAATTCCCCGCCATCCGCCGGGATGTGGCGATGGTGGTTGAGGAAACCGTCACCCACGAGGCGGTTTTGCAATCCGTGCGCCAAGTCAAGCCCGCGAATCTGGAATCGGTTGAACTCTTCGATGTCTTTCGCGGCAAAGGTGTTCCGGCCGGCCGGAAAAGCCTGGCGTATGCATTCACCTACCGGTCCGGGGAAAAAACCCTGACCGACGCCGAGGTTCAATCTGCGCATCTCAAAGTGGTGGAGGTCCTCAAGTTGCAACTTCAGGCCGCCATTCGCGAGTAGCCGGAGGCAGTCGGCGCAGCCGAAGCGGGGGAAGACTCCCGTGTGGGGGGGGAGGTTGCCACAGAATGTGCTAGGGATTGTCCCTTGACCCCGCAATACGTGGTGTGGTATTGGTTTTGTCACCACTATTAGGAGTGGGATTATGCGATGTCCTAAATGCGGCTGTCAGGACGATAAGGTTGTGGATTCCCGCGCATCGCGGGAGGGAGCGACCATCCGTCGCCGCAGGGAATGCGTGTCGTGCGCGCAACGTTTCACCACCTATGAAGCGATTGAGCATGAGGGGTTGATGATTCTCAAGCGGGATGGCCGGCATGAGGAATTCTCCAAGGAAAAGCTGCTCTCCGGCATCAAGAAAGCCTGCCAGAAGCGGCCCATTAGCCCTAAGGTCATGGAAGATCTCGCGGAAAAGATCGTAGAGCAGATCACCGAAAAATATGATCGGGAAGTTCCGGCAGAGGTGGTGGGGCGCTGCGTGATGGATGGGCTGCGCGGCATTGACGAGGTGGCTTATGTCCGCTTTGCCAGTGTCTATCGACGGTTTCAGGAGGCCACGGATTTCGTGCAAGAGGTCAAAAAACTGGAGGCCAGCCAATGATTTCCCTTTCGACAGAATGCCTGCTTTTCAAGCTGCTCAATGGCGAATCCGTTCCCCTCTCCGCCGGGATGATCAGCGTGGAATTGGGAGGGGGCGATCCCGTCCCCTGCGATCCGGATTTTGTCCAGCATGCGGCAGGGGCGGTGTTTGAATATTTCAAACATGAACTGGCCCGGGAAGCGGTGACGGTGGCAGAGTTTGCCGGGGCGCTGGAAAAAGTTTTGATGGGGTTGGGTTTGCAGGGGGGCGAGGGCTCCAGCGGTTTGGAGCAACGCAGTTTTCCGGGAGCTGACTTGTGCGGGATGGCGGCCCAAGCCGGAAAAGGATTTGAATTGGTGTTTTTCCAGCACCTGCGCCAGGCGCTCCGTGAGCAGCTCCATCAGAGCCCGGATCAATTGCGGTTCTGTGGTTTGCGCGACTGCGTCAAATACCTGACCGGTGCCCGGCGCTGGTGTCCGAGATGCCAGTCTCTGCGCGATCAGATTGTGGACTTTCTGCGCAGTTGTTTGAGCGCGGAGGCGGGCGGTGTGAACTGCTGCCTGCTTTTGGAATAAGGGATCCGGTGCATGAGCAAAACGCTTTTTGAAAAAATCAGCGCCCGGGAAATCCCGGCCGATATCGTTTATGAGGATGAACTGGTTCTTGCATTTCGTGATATTCAGCCGCAAGCCCCGACCCACATTCTAATCATCCCCAAGAAACCGGTGCCGCGCTTGGGCGAGGCGACAGAGGAGGATCAGGCTCTTTTGGGGCATCTCTTGGTCAAGGCTGCGGCGGTGGCGGATCTGGCGGGGTTGAAGTCCGGCGGATACCGGCTCGTGATCAACAACGGGCGCGATGCAGGAGAGGCTGTTCCGCATTTGCATTGCCACATTCTGGGGGGGCGCAAACTCCGCTGGCCTCCGGGTTGACGCGGGTTCAAAAAGGAAAAGCGTGATTGGGCTTGCCCTGCAGGGGGCGGGAATCCATAATTCGGGCACCTTAATAAAGGCAATTTCTATGGCTGATGTAGCAAACAAATATCCCGAAAACATTCAAGGCAAATTCTACGTCGACAACCAGTGCATCGACTGCGACCTGTGCCGCGAAACGGCTCCTGACAATTTCAAGCGCAACGACGACGGCGGATACTCCTTCGTTTATAAGCAGCCGGAAAATCCCGAAGAGGAAGCCCGCTGCAAGGAAGCCAAAGAGGGTTGCCCCGTTGAAGCCATTGGCGACTGAGGCCTGTTTTTACAAAAGCCGCAGCCCTGAAGCTGCGGCTTTTTTCCTAACTGCCGGCTATTTTCCAAGATCCAACCGCACGCGTAGGGCATTCAATACCTGCGCTGTGGTCACTGTCTTGAAGGTGCTGCGATCCCAGGCATTGACCCGGTGCCAAACCAACGTGGTGCCGGCGTCGGCCAAGGCGAAATAAACCGTTCCCACCGGTTTTTCAGTTGATCCCCCCCCCGGCCCCGCAATACCAGTGACGGCGATTGCGTAATCGCTGCCCAAGGCCAGACGTGATCCCTCGGCCATTTCTTGCGCCACTTCCGCGCTTACCGCGCCATGCTTGGAGAGGGTTTTGGATTTAACTCCAAGCAACCGTTCTTTGGAGGCGTTGCTGTAAGTGATGAATCCGCCCAGAAAAGCCGCCGAGGCACCCGGCACATTGCTCAAACTGTTTCCAATACCTCCACCGGTGCAGGACTCGGCCACCGCCAGTGATTTTCCTTTTTCAATCAGCTTGCGGATCACCACGGCTTCCAGTTCCTCGTCCCCCGTCCCAAAAATATCCGGTCCCAGAATTGCGCGAACCGCAACCACCGCCGCCCCGACCCGGCCGGCCGCGTCCGCGCCGCTGGCTGACAATCGAACATCTACCTGACCGATGCGGGCGCAGTAGCCGATTTCCACCCCCTCGGCCCGGAACCCGGGGATGGCGCCTTGAAGCGCGTCTTCCAAGGCCGATTCGCCTACCCCCGTAGTTCGGAGTGTTTGGGCGGAAAAGGGGTGATCCAGAGGAAACTCCCTGTGAAGCAGTGGCTCAACGGCCGAAGCAAACATCGGATGAAGTTCGCGCGGTGGCCCGGGCAGCATGATCAACCAGCTATTGCCACCTTTTGCCCGGAAGGGGTTCGGACTTAGTTCCAAGGCTAATCCCGGAGCCGTTCCATTGGGGTTAGGCAGGACAATGGCCCCCTCTGGAACGAGGGCTTGGACACGGGTGGAAGCGGGCATGGGGCGTTGAAGCCTCTGGAAAACACGTTCGATTTCCGCCAACACCCCGGCATCCTCATGCAAGGGTTTTCCGAGCATCCGCGCCAGCACCTCCCGTGTGAGATCGTCTGACGTGGGGCCAAGACCACCCGTGGTCAGCACCAGATCAGACCGGGTCAGGGCATCGCGGACCGCTCGCTCAATATCGGCGGGGGTGTCTGCGACGGCGACTTGGCGGGTAACGACATAACCCAGATCGGCAAAGCGGCGGCAGAGCCACTGCTGGTGGGTGTTAAGGATTCGCCCCAGCATCAATTCAGTGCCGGTGTTGATGATTTCGATTTCCACGCGGGAAAATGGTCGGAGTGTCCCGCGCATTAGGCAAGATCCGAGTTGGCCCGCACCAATTCGGTTGGAGTGCCGTGCAGGGGGCAGGGGACTCCAAAATGACCTTTGACCGGACCGGATCAGAAACCTAATCTGCCGGGGTGCCAAGCTCCGAAAGGATTCACTCTGATGCAGTCGACGGGCGGGGGAATGCGGATTTATTGTCCAAGGTTTGTCTGAGCGGTTTTCTGGGGTGGAAAATAATCCGTTTTATTCTCACGCTGCGCGGCTTGGGCGCCTTTGCGCTGATCACGCTGGGCGTCTTGTTCAGTCGTTTCGCGGTTGCCCGGCGTCTGATTCATCCGCTGATGGTCCGTGAGATTTCCCGGGCCGGTTTGCGCCTGCTGCCGATGTTTCTTTTTCTTTCGGTTGCACTGGGCTTTCTGGTCATCGGCCAGAGCGTTGCGGTGCTGGCGCGGGTGGGTGCCATCAATTATCTCGGCACCATCATGGTGGTGGTGGTGGTGCGGGAGCTTGGGCCGCTGCTTGCGGCCCTGTTGGTGCTGGCACGGGTCGGCACTGCCAACGTTGTCGAATTGGGCACGGCGCGCGCCCTCGGAGAGGTGGAAGCGCTTGAGGCGCTCGCCATTGATCCGATTCATTATTTCGTGGTGCCAAGGGTTGTGGGTTTGGCTGCTGGAGTGTTTGCCCTCACGGTTTATTTGATTCTGGGGGCCTTGGTCAGCGGCTATTTTTGGGCCTTTTTGCAGGATGTGCCGCTGTTGCCCGGGGATTATTTTCGCCAGCTGGCCGCAGCCCTGAGCGGACTGGACTTTCTATTGTTGACCTGCAAAGCCTGCTTCTTTGGATTCATTATTGCCATCGTGACGTGCTATCACGGATTGGCCCAGCCGCTGCGATTGGAAGAAGTCTCGCATGCAACGGTGCGCGCCGTGGCGCAGAGCGTCGTCGCCTGCGTGTTGCTCGATGTGCTCTTTATCCTGATTTACCTCCTTGTATGATGGACGGCCCTATTGCCACCACGGCCCCGGCACTGGAATTGCGCGCGATGTCAGTCCGGTCCCGGCAGCATCCCGGCTGCGCCGGGATCCGGAATATCAATTGGAAGGTTGCGCCCGGTGATTTCTGGGTGGTGGGCGGCATGATTGGCGCGGACCGGAGTGATTTGCTGATGCTGGCCGGCGGCCTGCTGGCACCAGAGTGCGGGGAACAATTTTTTTTTGGAGGGCCGATGCCCCTGTTTGAGGAGGCGAATCTGGCTCAACGACTCCGTCTGGGGTTTGTTTTTCAAGGGGGGCAGTTGCTGAACCAGCTCACACTTGCAGAGAATATCGCCCTGCCCTTGCGCTATCATAAAGACGTCTCAGCCGCCGAGGCGGAAGCCGATGTGCGTTGGTTGCTCGAGCTGACGGGGCTGAGCCGGTGGGCCGATCGTTCTCCAGGGGAGGTGTCGGTTGATTCCTGCCAGCGTGCCGGTTTGGCAAGGGCCTTGATTCTCAAGCCCGATGTTTTGTTTATGGATAATCCTCTCGCTGGTCTGGACGCTCCGCAGCGCCACTGGTGGCGACAATTCCTTGCAGGCCTTGCGGACGGCCCGGAGTGGCGACAGGGCCGGCCCATGACACTGCTGGCAACTGGGGAAGATCTGCGTCTGTGGCGTGGCTGTGCGCGGCAATTTGCAATCCTTAAGGAGAGCAGTTTTGTTCCGCTGGGGACGTGGGCCGAGGCTCAATTTGCTGCGGTGGAATTTCTTTCGGAACCGGTTTTCGGGCTTGGTGGGCAAGAGGGAAGCTGTTAACGGCTTGGCGGAGGCAACCCTTCATGCTGTCGGAGGCGGGAAGATTGAACCCGGCCCGGTCCGGGTTCCTTGTTTCAAAGCGGTGTGGACTCCGTTAAAGTGCGGCATGGGATTGCAAGATCTGACGCCGCAATTGCGCACCCGACTCAGCCGGGTGGAACGGGCTGTGGGCTGGTTTGTTCTGCTGGCGGCGGCTTTGCTGGTCTTTGGCTTTGTCTATTACCTCTATCACACCGCGGAGCGCAAAGGTTGGTTTACCCCCAAGTTCAGTTATCAGACCTCGCTCAACACCGCCGCCGGTTTAAAGGTGGGCGATCCGGTCAGGTTGCTGGGGTTCCGTGCCGGCGAAATAACCGAGATTATTCCCAACGCCCCGGATGACTGGTATGGGGTGACGATCAACTTCTCCATCCTCAAACCTCATTACGGCTATATCTGGGATGATTCCAAAGTGAAAGTTTCCTCGGATCTGCTGGGCAACCGGTTTCTGGAGGTTACCAAAGGCAAGTTCGGCGTGGCAACCTTGGTCGAGGATACAAACCGGATGGCCTTGGCAATGCTTCGCTGGCAAAGTGTCGCGGCCAGCCGGGAGCGGGTGGCCGCGCAGATCCTCGCCGCCCGCCCCGGTTTTGACCGGGTCGATCCTTTTAATTTTAATAGCTTGCTCAAGGACGAGCTCAAGCACCTTGTGGAATCGGACCCGGCCACCTACTGCACGAATCTCAACGCGGTTTTTTGGATTGCCCCGGAGGAATCTCCGGCATTGAACGACCGCCTGGAACACCTTGCCACCCAAGTGGAACAGGCCTTGCCAAACCTCTTGAACCTGACCAATAAAGTAGCCCTTGCATTGGACAACGCCGTCCGGTTGGAGGCGGGCTGGAATGCTGTCGCTCTGAGTGTTCAACCACTGCTCGGCAACCTGACCCGGGCCACCGCCCGACTGGATCGGGAGGGGGGGTTGGGAGAATGGTTGTTGCCCACCGGGGTTCAGCGCAGTCTCGATGCCACTCTGATCTCGGCGGGTCGCATGTTCGATGCGACCGGCACGAACCTGACCGGGGTGTTTTCAAATCTGGATCTGACCCTTGGTAATCTCGCTGGGATCACCAGCAACCTGAATGCCCAAGTCGGGGCCAACACAAACCTGCTTGGCCAGATCTCACGCGCAGTGGTGGATACCGATAATCTGGTCCAAGGATTGAAGCGGCATTGGTTGTTGCGCTCCGCGTTCAAGGGTGCAAAAACCAATTCGCCACCCGCTCTTCCCAAAGGGGATTAAAAAAGGGCTGCGGCGGCCAGGGTGCCAGTGGGCAGCGGGGGGATGATACCATGAGGTGTGGATCTACCACGCCCATAGGGAGATCAAGGCGCCAATGAGAAACAAGCCCAAGACAACAACCATTAAATTCACCGCGCCCAGGGATTCCGGTTCCAATCGCTGATTCGTTGCGAGGTTGGCTTGAACATAGCCGCCGCGCTTGCTGACCGTAAATAAAGCATGCATGGCGTTTTGGAAGCAGGTGGATTGCCAAAACTTTAAAAGGGCTGTTTCCAAACTTCTGAACCCTGCTCTAGTGGTTAAAACATCCCTCCCACAAGCACTGATTTTGGACAGTAGGTCGCAAAACAGGGCGGCAGGTGACAATCGAGGGCAGTCAAATGGAATGGCCTGAGGGGTGCATGCGGCATGAATACGAACCGGTATTATTCAGGCCAATCGGTGGTTTGAAAGTTTGACCTGATCGCGGCCGTTTCCTAGACTTCCAGCTGCGTATGAAAATACTGGTCTGTGATCCCATCTCGAAAAAGGGAATCGCCCTGCTCCAGCAGCGGCCTGAATTCCAGGTCGTGGTTCTGGACAAGCGTTTGTCAGAAGCCGAGCTGCTACCCATCGTCGCTGACGTGGTGGCAATGGTGGTGCGATCCGAAACCCGAATCACCAAACTCGTTCTCGAAGCCGCAACCCAGTTGCGCGTCGTGGGCCGGGCCGGCGTTGGAGTGGATAATATTGACGTTGAAGCCGCCACCCAGCGGGGTGTTGTGGTCATGAACACGCCCGGCGGCAACACTATCACCACCGCGGAGCTTTCCTTTGCGATGCTGCTTAATCTCGCCCGCAAAGTCCCTCAGGCCCACGCTTCGATGACCGCCGGCAAATGGGATCGCAAGCAGTTTTCCGGCGTCGAGCTGGCCGGTAAGACCCTTGGCGTTCTGGGCATGGGCCGCATCGGCGGCGAGGTGGCCAAACGGGCGCTGGCCTTTGGAATGCGCGTTCTGGCCTACGATCCCTTTCTCACCGAGGCCCGGGCCAAGGCCATGGGCGTGTGGCTGGTGGATCTGGACGATCTTTACCGCGATGCCGATTTCATCACGGTGCACATGCCTGTCACGGAGCAGACCAAGGGCATGCTTAACACCGCCGCTTTTGCGAAGATGAAGCCCAAGGTTTGCTTGGTGAACTGTGCGCGGGGGGAGATCATCGCCGAGGACGATCTTTTGATGGCGTTGGATTCAGGCAAAGTGTCCGCTGCGGCACTGGATGTGTTTTCTGTGGAACCCCTGCCTGAGGCGCACCCTTTCCGCAAACATCCCGGGATCATTCTCACCCCGCATCTGGGCGCCAGCACCGCCGAGGCGCAGGAGAAATGCGGCATTGAGGTGGCCGAGGTGATTGCAGGTTATCTGCTCACCGGGGAGGTGCGCAACGCGGTCAATCTGCCTTATCTCGATGCCAAGACCTACGAGCAGGTCAAACCCTATCTTGCCTTGGGCGAAAAACTGGGCAGGCTTCTGGCTCAGTTGACACCGTCTCAAGTCGACCGGATGCACATCACTTACGGCGGCAAGGCCCAGGAACTGCCCAACATTGATCCTATCACCCGCGCAGTTCTGCAGGGGTTCCTCTCCCGGGTGGCGGTCAAGGAGCTCAACAACATCAACGTGCGCAGCATCGCAGCCACCTTGGGCATCTCGGTGGAGGAAAAGCGATCCACCGAACCGGTCACCTTCAATGAGTGGCTCCATGTCCAGATCTTTCGCGGCGCTGAAAAACTCAATTCCGCCGGCGGCACTTTCTTCGGTTCCCCTGACAACCCCCGCATCGTCCGGGTCCACAGCCAGGCCACCGAGTTTGTCCCCTTTGGTGTGGTGCTGCTCCTCAACAACAAGGACCGCCCCGGAATTGTAGGCTATCTGGGCACGCTGTTGGCCAGGCACCAGGTGAATATTGCCAGCATGAGCCTGAGCCGTGACACCGTTGGAGGCCATGCCTTGACGGTTTTGAATTTGGACAGTGTCCCGCCCGGCGAAGTGCTGGACGAGATCCGAAACGACCCTGACATCACCAATGTTCAGGTGGTCCAACTGTAGTCCATTGTCAGCACCTCCAAAAAACTATGTTCAATCTAACCAAATCCCTCCTGCTGGTTGCAGCCTTGGCACCTTTGGGCGCCTTGGCCGCCGCCCCCGATCAACCGGCGTCCGCCCCGGTAAAACCTCTGGTCAACCCTGGCGACCTGTTCACCAACACCGTGGTGGCCCGCGGCAAAGGCCTATCCATCACACGCTCACAGCTGGATGAAGCCCTCATAGGCATTAAATCCAGCGCGGCGGCCCGCGGTCAGGCCGTTCCCGCCGAGCAGGTTGCCATGCTTGAAAAGCAGGTGTTGCAGCGGCTTATCCAAGTCCAACTCCTCAATTCCAAAGCCACGGCCGCCGATAAGGCTGCGGGCAAGGAATTCGCCACCAAGCGTCTGGCTGAGCTGTCCCAGCGCTCCGGGACGGAGGAAATGCTGGCCAAGCAGCTGAAGGCATTGGGCATGACTCGCGAGGAACTCACCTCCAAGATGGCTGAGGAAGCCACCGCCGAGGTGGTTGTCAAACGCGAACTCAAGGCCGAGGCGGCGGATGAGGACGTCAAAAAATTCTATGCCGACAACCCGTCCAAATTCGAGCAGCCGGAAATGGTCCGCGCCGCCCACGTGCTGCTCATGACCAGCGACCCGGCCACCCATTCTGAAATGTCCGCCGAGCAGAAGGCGGCGAAGAAGAAAATCGCCGATGAAGTGTTGAAGAAGGCCCGCGCCGGCGAGGACTTTGCCAAGCTGGCCAAGGAGTATTCCGAAGACCCTGGCTCGAAGGACAAGGGTGGCGAATACAAATTCCCGCGCGGCCAGATGGTGCCGGAGTTTGAAGCCGCCGCCTTCTCCCTCACCACCAATCAGGTCAGCGACATTGTCACCACCCAGTTCGGCTATCATATCATCAAGCTGCTGGAAAAACTCCCGGCCAAGAAGATGGAGTTTGACTCCAAGCTCTCCGCCGACATCAAGGAATATCTTACCAATCAGACCGTTCAGAAGCGGGTTCCTGAATACATGGAAAAGCTCAGCAAGGAGGCCGGGGTGGACATCCTCGACCCGCAGCTCAAGCCTGTGCCCATGCCCGCTCCCCCGGCCGGTGTGCCGTCGCCGGTCAAGCCAGCCGCCAAGTAATCTTCCCATCCCGCCTAAACGGCCCGGCTTGTGCCGGGCCGTTTGCTTTTCATCCCCGACATCGGCCCACTTTGCCCTTTGAACTTCCCCGGCCTGCTCGTATAAAGAGGGCATGTTAACTTTGCCCCAGCTGCTCAAAAATGGCGGGCCGGTTTTATGGTTGATTCTTCTGGCCAGCGCCGTCGCCTTGGTCGTCTTCATCCAGCGCCTGCTTCACTGCCATCGCGAACAGATCAATTCCATCGAGTTCCTCAACGGCGTGCGGAATGTCCTGCGTCGCGATAACATCGTGGAGGCCATTTCCATCTGCGATGCCACTCCGGGCCCCGTTGCCCGGATGGTGAAGACCGCGATTATCAACCGGGACCGGGGGCGTGAGCGATTGCTGGAGGTGCTCGAGGAGGCCGGACTCATCGAAGTGCCCCGGCTCGAGGAACGTTTGAACCTTCTCGCCACCATCGCCCAACTTGCTCCTCTCCTGGGCCTCTTCGGCACCGTTCTGGGATTCATCCAACTTTTCGGGGATTTGCAGGCGGCCGGACTTCTGGCCAATGTGAAAATGCTCTCCGGCGGGATCTGGCAGGCCTTGATCTGTTCAGCCTGCGGGCTGGCCGTGGCCATTCCGGCCCACGCCGGTTACAATTACCTCGTCAGCCGCGTCAACAAAATCGTGCTCGACATGGAACGGGCTGCCGCTGAGATCGTCAGCATCGTCACCGAAAACGGCAGTCCCCAGCCGGCATGAAATTCCCCCGCAACGCCCGGCTTCTCCGGACTCAGTTTGAGGCCGCGCCTTTTGCATCGGTCCTTTTCCTGCTCGTCATTTTCATCCTGCTCGGCTCGATGGTCTACACCCCGGGGGTCCGGGTGTCCCTGCAGCTGCCTCGGACCGAGGAGCTTCCCGGCACCGACCACCCCTCCGTGTCAGTCGCTGTCACCGCCGATGGCCAGTATTATCTGGAAAACCAACTGATCGACGAGGCCGCTTTTACAAACCGGCTGCGGAGTGCCGTCCGAAAATCTCCCGAGCCGCTAACTCTGGTGCTGCAAGCCGACAAGGCCGTCACGGAGGAAATCCTGATTCACATCTCGATTCTGGCAAGGCGGAGCGGGATTCAGGATTTGCTGCTGGCCACATTGCCGAGAGCATTCGATTCACCCGCTCCCGGCACCCATCCATGACAAGCACCACCCCGGAACCTCCACCTTGGACCCGGTCGCGGTGGATCCTGGCCGTCTTTGGTGTTCTTGTCCTGCAAGTGTTGCTGGTCTTTTGGTTGAGCGACCGGTCTCCTCAGCGCTCCGTTCATCCGCCGGCCGCGCCCGTGATTCGTCTGGCAGCCAAGGCCGCCAACGGTTGGTTGGCCCTTCAAAACCCCTTGCTCTTTGGATTGCCCCCGCAACCGGAAGGCTTTTCCGGCGGCGCCTGGCTCGACTTTGAGCGGCTGAACTTCCAGTCCGCGGATTGGACTGAGCCGCCGCGTTGGCTGCCGCTGAGGGTTGAAACTCTGGCCGACGATTTCAAGTGGCTTCTGCGGACGAATTCCATTCCGGTTTTCCCCACTTTTGCGCCTCCAACGCCTCAGCCTTCCAGCCCCTCGGTCGGGGCTCAAGAGCCGGTTTCACCTCCCTCCCGTTTGAGTCTGGAAGGCGGGTTGGCCCGGCGCGGGTTGCGGCAGGAAATCCGCATGCCGGCCCAGACGAACATCGACCTTGTCGCGCCCAGTTGTGTGCAGGTCTTGGTCAACGCGGCGGGGTTTGTCGAGTCTCCTCCGGTGCTTTTGCCATTGTTAACCACCGGTCAACGGGGTCTGCCGGAAGCCGACCTTTTGGCTCTGGCTTTGGCCAGAGCCGCCCGGTTCGAGCCGGAGGCGGGCGACAGTCTGGGTCGCCTGATTTTTCACTGGCAGACCGTCCCGCCAGCCACTACCAACAGCGTTTCCTCCACTCCCTGAAATGTCGCTTGCGGAACTTATTTTCAGCTACGTCGCCGTCCTGCTGGGCGCACTCTGTGCCGTGGGGGTCTATCAGGAATTCCGCCAGCGACACTTCAAACCCGCCCCGAGCAAGGACCAGATCTTCCGCTGCCAGAAGTGCGGTTACGTTTACACCGATGATCCGGATGTGGACCGTTCCCGCTGCTCGCACTGCGGCAAACTTAACGAGGCGATCGAATTTTAGCCGTCGACCGATCCCGGGTGCCGCGCATTTTTTGTCCGCGCCTTCCATTCCGGTTTCCAAGCCGTTTTTCCCCTTCGGACAGCGACGGGTGGTTGGTTTTCGCCGATGAGCTTAGGCCTCAATCCTCATCCGCAACGGGATCACACGGGGTCGATGGGCAGACCAAGTCGGCGGAAGCGCTGCAATTTGTAAAGCAGGGCACGGCGGCTGATGCCCAGAGCCTTTGCCGTCTCGGTCCGGTTGAAGGCATGCTGTTCAAGGGCTTGTAAAATGGCCCGGCACTCGATCTCCTCGAGTTTTTTTTCCTCTGTGGATTCTGCTCCAACGTGTTCAACCGCCGCAGTGCGGACGCGCGTCGGCAGGTGTTCGGGAAAGATCATCTCGCTGCGTGAGAGAAGGGCCGCCCGTTCCATGGCGTTGCGCAGTTCGCGCACATTGCCCGGCCAAGAGTAGTTTTCCAGGCAGCGTTCGGCCGCCGCGGCAAACCTGGCCCGGCCCCGCGCAAAGTCGGCGATGAACCGGGTGGCCAGCGGCAGGATGTCTTCACGCCGCTCGCGCAACGGCGGAAGATGCAACTCCACCACGCTCAGCCGGTAGAAGAGGTCCTCTCGGAACCGCCCGGTTTTGACATCCTCCTCGAGGTTGCGGTTGCTGGCGGCCAGCAGTCTGGCCTGGGTCTGGATTTCCCGGTTTGAGCCGACTCTCTGGAAGCGGCCATTCTGGGTGACCCGCAGCAGTTTGGCCTGCAACTGCGGGGACATTTCGCCGATTTCGTCCAAAAAAATGGTGCCTTGGCTAGCCTCCTCAAAACGGCCGATGCGCTGGGCGTGGGCTCCGGTGAACGCCCCGCGTTCGTGTCCGAACAACTCGCTCTCAAGCAGGTTTTCCGGCAGCGCTGCGCAGTTCACTTTGACCAGCGGCCCCCCCGCCCGTCCGCTCCAGGCATGCAGGACATCGGCCAGCACCTCCTTGCCCACCCCGCTCTCACCCGTCAGAAGAACGCGCGTTTCCGAGGGTGCAACCAGCGCGGCATCCCGGAAGACGGCCTGCATGAGCGGACTGAAAGCGATGACTCCCGGGGGCAGCGGCCGGTCCGGATCCCGTCCCGTAGCGGCGGGGGGTTCAAGCCCGACTGACTGATGGACCGAGGCCAAAAGTTCATCCAGATCGATCGGCTTGGCCAGATAGTTGACGGCCCCGTCGCGCATCGCTTCCACCGCGTCACGGATGTCGGTGTAGGCGGTGACGAGCAGCACGGGCAATGTGAGGTGTTCCTGCCTCGCCAGACGCAGGGTTTCCAACCCCGAGAGCCCGGGCATCCGCACATCGGAAATCATCAGGTCAAAGGGTTTTCCGCGGAGCAGTTCCAGGGCGCGCGCCCCGCTGTCGGCCGTTTCAATCTGAAACCCCTGACCGCGCAGAAAAGTCCCCAGCAGGCTGCGCTGGCCGGCGTCGTCGTCCACGATCAGGAGGCGAGGGGTTGAGCCGGGTGTTTTGCGGAGTTGGGACAGCACTGCATCAAGCTAGCAAAGGGCTGCGGCCGGCGGCAAGGCATGTCCCGCAGTAAAAGGATTTGTGCCGGCGGATTGCCGGGTGCTGCGCGTCAACTCCAGCCCAAGCGTCCCAGCCAACGGTAGAGGGCGTGCCGGCGCATGACGGATTTGACGTAGGATTGCGTGGAGCGAAAGCCGATGTGATCGATGAAGGCCAGGCTGTTGGTGGAAGCCTCACCGGTTTTCCACTTGAGAACATTGCCGCGGCCGGCGTTGTAATCCGCCAGCGCATAAGGAACCGGGTTGTCGCCGGCCGCATAACGCTTGATTAGCCGGCCCAGATAATAAGCTCCGGCCAAGGTGTTGGTTGACGGATCCAGACAATGCTCATGTTGAAAGTCGGAATTGTGCCGGGCGTCAGCCCATTGCTGGGCGGCGATTTCCTGGATCTGCATCAGTCCGATTTCGCCGTGGGAGCCGCGGGCTTCGGGGTGGAAACGGCTTTCGCGCCAGACCACCGCCCGGACCAGAAGAGGGTCCACACCGGCTTGACGTGAAGCCGAATTGATCTGTGGAATGAACTGCCTGGCGCGCCATTCGTCCCGGGCCAGCCAGAGCGTGGTCAGCGCCACCCCCAACAACGACAGAATAAAAATGGGCCGGCACCGTTTCATCCGCTGTTTTTACCCTGCCACTCCCGGCGAGTCCAGAACTCAGACCAGCCGGCGGGCTGCGGCCCTTGACACACGCCTTGCTACCTTCGACTCTGCTTGTCTCATGATTGCCCGCGTCACGCTCGAACTCGCTCTCCGCAAGGAGTTCGACTATGCCATTCCGCTGGAACTGGCCGGGCAGGTCGCGGTGGGCAGCCGGGTGCAGGTTTCCTTCGGCGCGCGCAAAGTCCTTGGCGTGGTGACAGCCCTGATGGAGGCGTCCACCCACGCCAACCTCAAGCCCTTGCTAAAGGTTATCGGCGCGCAAACCCTGGTGACGCTCAAAGTTCTCCGCCTGGCCCGATGGATAGGGGAATACTATTGCTGCGCGCCGGAGACGGCGCTCAAATCGGTTTTGCCCGAGGCGGTGCGGCGCGAGGAGGCCGGCTGGCGCGAGCGTCTTTGGGTGCGGGCTCAGCCGCCCGTCGGGCAATTCCCCAAGCTTCCCAAGCGGCAGCAGGACACCTGGAATATCATCGAGGAGCGCCGGGAGATTTTGTTGTCCGAATTGGTGGTGGTGGCGGGGACCACCGGTGCTACGGTTCGCAAACTTGAGGACAAGGGTTTGGTGACGATCACAACCCAAGTGTCGGAGCGCGATCCCTATGCCAATGAGGTGATCTTGCCGACGCAACCGCTGAAACTCAATCCCGCCCAGGCCTCGGTTTTGGGAAGGATCGTGGCTGCCATGGACCCCGCCAAAACGGAACCGGCCGCTCCACCCTGCGCGCCGGGTGCGGCCTCCTCCACTTTTCTTCTGCACGGCGTCACCGGTTCGGGCAAAACGGAGATTTACCTGCAGGCCATTGCCCACGCTTTGGAGCAGGGCCGGGGGGCCATTGTGCTGGTGCCGGAAATCTCGCTCACGCCGCAGACGGTTGAGCGTTTCAAGGCGCGGTTCAGTTCGGGCCGGTTGCAAACCCTGGTGGCGGTCTTGCACTCTCACCTTTCCTCGGGCGAACGGCACGACGAATGGCATAAAATCCGGCAGGGCCGGGCGCGGATTGTGATTGGGGCCCGCTCGGCGATCTTTGCGCCTGTCGATCCGCTGGGTCTGGTTATTGTGGATGAGGAGCACGAGCACACCTACAAGCAGGAGGAGGCGCCGCGCTATCATGCCCGGGATGTCGCGATCATGCGGGGGCGGATGGAAGGGGCGGTGGTGGTGCTGGGCTCGGCCACGCCATCCTTGGAAAGCTACTTCAATTGCAGGAACGGCAAGTATCAACTGCTCGAGTTGCCGGAGCGGGTGGACGATCAGAAACTGCCCCTGGTCCGGGTGGTGGACCTGCGTCAGACCAATCACAAGGATAAAGGCGTGCCGGTCTTTTCGCCGCGGCTCAAGGAGCAGATTACCCAGCGCTTGGAGCGCGGCGAGCAGACCATTCTATTCCTGAACCGGCGCGGCTATGCCAGTTCCCTGCAGTGCCCGGAGTGCGGGTTTGTGGCTGAGTGCCCCAACTGCAGCATCTCCCTGACCTATCATCGGCCCCAACAAAAACTCTGTTGCCACATTTGCGGCCACACGGCCCGCGTGCCGCTGGTTTGTCCGAATGAAAAATGCCGGAACCCGAAAATCCGCTATGCCGGGCTGGGCACGCAAAAGGTCGAGGAAACCCTGGCCAAGCTCTTTCCAAAGGCCCGCGTGAGCCGCATGGATGCCGACACGATGAGACGGAAGGACGATTACCGGCGGGTGCTCGGCGAGTTTCGCGCGGGCAAGATCGACATTCTGGTGGGAACCCAAATGATCGCCAAAGGCTTGCATTTCCCCAACGTAACTTTGGTGGGAATCATTCATGCGGATCTGGCCTTGAACCAAGCCGACTTCCGGGCTGGAGAGAGGACGTTTCAGCTGCTCACCCAGGTGGCGGGGCGGGCGGGTCGCGGCGACATCGAAGGCGAGGTTGTGGTGCAGGCATTCACCCCGTTCCATCCGGCAATCCAGTTCGCCCGCCGCCACGATTTCCTGGGCTTTTACGAGCAGGAACTCGAATTCCGCGCCCAGCTGAGATACCCGCCCTTCAGCCGTATCGCCTTGCTGACGGTCCGGGGGCGCAATGAGGACAAGGTGAGACTTTCCGCCGACTATCTGAAGGATGAGTTGGAGAAAGGGCTTGGGCTCGCACCGGCCGCTTCGGGTTGCCCCACCCCGCCTTCGGAGGCGGCAGAATTATTTGCAGCCACTACCAAGGCCGCTCCCGACGAGTCCTTTCTGACCGGACAAAAGATTTTCCGCGATTTGATTCTGGCGGGTCCGGCACCCTCGCCGCTCCTGCGGGCGGAAACTTTCTACCGCTACCAGATCATGTTGCGCACCGGTCACATGAGTGCCTTGAGCCGCCGTTTGGCTCAGATCCTCGAACGGTTGAATCTTCCCGAGGAAGTGCTTTTGGCGGTGGATATCGATCCGGTGAATCTGGGATGATGATCAGGGTTGAGGCAGCCGGAAAAACCGCATTGAAGCGGATGCCGCAAAGGGCTTAGCCTAAAACACTACTTTCCCTGGCCAGCAGTTTCCGTTTCCATTCGTTTCCACCCGAAAAGCCACCCAGTTCGCCTCGGGCTGCCAGCACCCGGTGGCAGGGGATCAGAACTGGAAGCGGGTTGGCGCCGCACGCCGCACCCACGGCCCGGGCCGCTCCCGGGCTCCCAAGCCCTGCTGCAATTTCGCCATAAGTTTGTGTGCGGCCCCGGGGGATTTTGCCCAACGATTCCCAGACTTTTTTTTGGAAAACGGTTCCAATTCCAAGGTCCAGCGGCGGCATCCGGTCCACAGCTTCTCCGGTCAAAGCCGATCTCAATGCGCAGGTGGTCATCTCGTGCCATCCCATTAGGGTTGGCGATGCGGTGGGCGCGGGAGCCAGCCGGATCCAGGCAACCTGTTCGGGAAAAAAAAGTGACGCCAAACCCAGGGCCGAGTAACCAACTCCAAACTCTCCATCCCCAGTGGCTATGGAAAATCGGATCAGTCCGGGTTCTTTGCTCTGCTTTGCCAAGGGAACAGGCGACTTTAGGTTCATAGGTGCGATGTGGCTCAAGGGCATGGTATCCGGTATTGATCAGGATGTTATCAGAGGGAAGCCGCAGGGGGAAGGGGCGCCAAATGCGAACCGAGTAATGCGGGGTCGCTTGGATACCGCCGCATGATCTCGATCAACACCGATTCTGATTCCGTGTCCGTATTCAAGAGCCAATCGCAGCCCCGGATTTGAGACTCTGCCTGTCCTTAAAACTATTCTAAGGCAGGAATATGCAGGTATTTTCGACGGTGGCTGCCTGAGGGGTTTTCTGGGTTTGCGATTCTGTGGATCTCCGACCATCCGAAAGCGCCTTTGAGATAGAACTGAAGCAAAAATGAAGTGCTGTATGAGGCGGAGGAATCGAAAGCCCATTTCGATTCCGCAAGGCGGAAATTCATAAAACCCTTTATTATAAGCATATTCAAACACGGTTGACATAGGTAAACTTTAGCACTAGTTTTAGCACCGTTATGGCAAGCGTTCACCAAAGACCAAAGTCACCCTATTGGCACGCATCCTACCTTGGGCCGGATGGTCGGTGGATTCTCCGCAGCACCAAACAGGAAAACCGCCAATCCGCCTTGGCCGTGGCGATGGAATATGAGCGGGCATCCAAACTCGCCCGGAGGGGGGAACTGGTGGAAACCCAAGCCCGCGAAGTCCTGAAGGACATAATGAAACGGGCGGACATGGGCGAGACGTTGCAGACCGTGTCCATCAAATCGCACTTCGACACTTGGCTGGCGAGCAAGTGCGGACGGAAGGCTAAGAGCACCGGGGAACGCTACGGCGTGGCCGTGGCGGACTTTCTGGAAACGCTGGGCAATCGCGCCACCAAGCCCCTTACGAGCCTCACAGCGGCGGACGTGGAACGCTTTTTGGATCACCGCATCGCCAAGAAACTTTCGCCGGCCACTGTTCGCTTGGACGTGAAGATTATCGGCGGGGCGTTGAACGCAGCCCGCCGGCAAGGGTTGATTACGACTAATCCCGCCGAAGCCGTGGAACTCCCCGAAGCCGACAGCATGGAACGCGGCACGTTCACGCCAGAGGAAGTGAAGATGCTCGTGGACACGGCGGAAGGGCAATGGAAGCTCTTAATCCTGTTCGCCTATTTCACCGGTGCGCGGCTTTGCGATTGCTGCCGGATGCAATGGGACGGCGTGGACTTGGCCAGGGAAACCCTGACTTACCAGCAAGCCAAGACGGGCGCGAAAGTCACCCTCCCGCTTCACCCGGACTTGCTGGCGCAATTGAACAAGCTGGCGGGCACCGACAAGCCGGAAGTCTTTATCATGCCCACACTGGCCGGGCAGCGGGGCAGCGGACGACGCGGGCTTTCCGAAACCTTCAAGAAAATCATGCGGAAGGTGGGCGTGGATTCACAGACGGTTAAGGGCAAGGGCAATCAGATGTTTTCCAAGCGTTCCTTCCACGCCTTGCGCCACAGCTTTACGTCCGCGCTGGCAAATCAAAACGTGTCGTCTGAATTGCGGATGAAACTCACCGGCCACAGCACCGAAGGCGAGCATAAAAAATACACGCATCACGAAATGGACAATCTCCGCGCCGCCGTGAAAAAAATCCCGTCCCTTGGCTGATTCTTACTTGTTTGACGTCGGCAAGCCTCTTCGTCACTGTGCCGTTGAAAATCTCCGTGTATAGTTCAAATGAAAAAATCCATTTGCCCCGGTGACACTCGTGACACTCGTGACACTCGCCCGGCGGAAACACCATTAACAGACCCGTGGCAGGCATTCGTCCAAAAGGACGCAACACCCGGAATTTTCCCGATATTGTGGTGCGATGGCTTCGCGGTCGGCCACGGAACGCAACGCAAATACAACGCTGCCTTGATGTTGTTTAGATACAACAAACCACTCGAATACGCTGGTAAAAAACTTTTCTGGGCACAGCCATCCCATGAGCAGGTGAAAGCAGTGTAAAACCCTTCCGTTTCCTCGGTAACTGAAGGTTGATCTGGAAAAGGGCGTTGGGAGTTTTCGCGTTTTTTACATTTTGGCAGATTCTATTTCCACACAAGGTTCAGTGGCTGTCCCACAGGAACTCATCCAAAAGCGTGAAAATAGGCCTGCTCCGGCTTGGCTATAAATCGAAACTTACCGGCGGCTGTCCCATAGCGACGCAATAGGTGCGACACATCCCATTTTTGCCACAAAACCACTCGCACCAAGGTAAAGAGCCGGCTGAAGCTGTGATTCCATTCAGACAGAAAAGCCAGATACCGCAGCAAGAGATAAACCAGCAAGGCTGTCCACACCTGCCACCGCACGGCGTTGGCGCTGGTGCCCAGAAAGTCCGCCAACTGCAGCGTCTGTTTGATCTGCTTGAAGAACACCTCGATCTGCCAGCGGCAACGATACAACTCGACGATGCTCGCGGCGCTCCATTCCAAATTATTGGTCAAAAACATCATCTCCACTTCCTGGCCGTCCACCTTCACCAAGGCCACGAC
>CAIQOK010000151.1 GCA_903873415.1 uncultured Verrucomicrobiota bacterium
GCCTCGGCGCGATTTCGCGTGCCGGTGCTTTCCTGCTTTCGGGTTTCGGTGTCCTCGATGTAGAACATGCCACCGCGTTTGCGGCGGTAGAGGATGTAACGACGTTTCATAGTTCAGACTTTCTGTCCGAAGCTATGAGTCTGAACGCGGCTTTGGGCGTCTCAGCTACACCAAACGGGCTGCGTATCCCGTCGTCGCGAGTGATTGCCGAGTTTTACCGGAGTAGTTGTTGAGTGGTAGCCCGGTAATGATTTCACTGGCACTTTCACTGGCACTGGCCTCCTCTGGAAGCTGCAACTCGTTGCAAAAAAGCAACTTAGAGTTGGAGGCGAGGGTCGGAATCGAACCGACGAATGCAGCTTTTGCAGAGCCGTGCCTTACCACTTGGCTACCCCGCCACGGGGAGCGGTAACCATAAAATTCTTTGGGCGGCGGCGCAAGTGTAATCGCCTATCAACCGCCGTGACCGAGTTGTTTCCTCTTCTTCCACAGTTCGGTGGGCTTGAAAATACCCGCCGGCGTGATGATGCCGGTGATTAGCTCGGCCGGGGTGACATCGAATCCGGGGTTGCGGACTCCGCTGGTCGGGTTGGCAACCCGCACAAATTCCCGCTTGCCGCTTTTGGTCACCCCCCAAGCCCCAAGAACTTCGCTCTCGTGCCGGTCCTCAATGGGGATGTCGAGACCACGCTTTAAATTCCAGTCGAGGGTCGACAGGGGGATGGCGACGTAGAAGGGGATTTTGTGGCGTTTGGCCAAGACGGCTTTGGTGTAGGTGCCGATTTTATTGGCGACCTCCCCGGTGCGCCCCAGAACGCGGTCGCTACCGACAATCACCAGATCGATTTCACCTCTTTGCATGAGGTGTCCGGCGGCATTGTCGGCAATGATCTGGTGGGGGATTTTCTGCTGGGCCAGTTCCCAAGCCGTGAGGGTGGCACCTTGGGAGCGGGGCCGGGTTTCGTCGCAGTAGACGTGGAATTTCCGGCCGGCGGCTTGGGCGGCATAGAGGGGAGCGGTGGCGGAGCCGATGTCAACGAAGGCGAGCCAGCCGGCGTTGCAGTGGGTGAGGATCCGCATGTTGTCGCGGATGAGATTGGCCCCATGCCGGCCGATGCCGGCGCAATGGCTGGCGTCCTCGTTGGCGAACTCCTCTGCTGCGGCCAGTGCGATGGACTGCTGTTCGGCGACGGTTTCACCGGTGTCCATGGCGGTGCGGATTTTGATGAGTGCGTTGACCGGGTCGACAGCCGTGGGGCGGGCGGAGGCAAGGGTGTGTTGGACTAGGTCGAGTTGGGCGGAGAATTTGGGAAGGTTGCTGCCGCGGAAGGCGCGGGCGCCCTGAGCTAATCCGTAGGCGGCCGTGGCGCCGATGGCGCCCGCACCGCGGACGATCATGTTTTGGATGGCGGCGGCGGTTTCGCGGAAATTGCGGGTGGCGACGATCTTAAACTCGTGCGGCAGCAGCCGTTGTTCGATCAATAAAACCTCGTTTTGCCCGGAATCAAAGGTGACAGTGCGGTGTGCGCGGGATCGGCCTCGGACGGTGACGTTCATGGAAAGGGGGTGGCAGTGCTCAGGCGACCTGGATCCTGTGGATCTGGTTTTCGATGAGTCGGAAAGCGGGATGCTGACGAAAGGCGCGCAGGTCGGGATCTTTGGCGAGCCATTTGAAATCGCGGTAGCCCAGAGTGATGGATTTCTCGAGGGCTGCGGCGGCGCGTTCCATCTGGCTGGTTAGGGAGCAGCTGCAGGCCAGGTTGTAAAACACCAGAGGGTCGGCGGGGGCCAGAGCGCAGAGTTGCTCGTCGATTTTCAGGCCGGCTTCGAACTGGCCGCGGCGGGTGTGGAGGTCGCCGATTTGCTGGAGGGCATCGATGTAGGCTGGATCGCGGCGCAGGAGGCCCTGAAGGAATTCAATTTTGATATCCAGTTCGCGGGTTTCTTTCCGGCTGAGTTTTTTTTTGGTGCTGCGTTTCTGCGGCATACAACAACTGTAATAGTTCCGCAGCCGCCCTTCCAAGTCAAGCATCCGTCGGGGGGATATTGTCCCGGGCGGACTGGGATGTGAAGAGGGTGTGATTAAGATTCCGCAGTTACTGTTTGAGAGTGGAGGGGAAATGGGGTTTGCTGGCGGGATGAACGAGTCTGTTTCCGGTGAAGGCAATGGCACCGCTGATTTCAAACGGAGCCGTCGTCAGAAAGCGCCCCGCAGCGAGGCCCGGCCGCTGCTGGACCGGCTGCCGCCCCATTCGCCCGAGGCGGAGCAGGGGGTTTTGGGCTGCGCGCTGCTCTCGCCCAATGAATGCATGGGGGAGTGCGTTGAGAAGTTCAAGACGGATGGCGAGGCGTTCTATGACCTGAGGCATCAGACCATTTTTTCCACTTTGGCCGAAATGTATGACTCCCGGGAGGCGATTGATCTGATCACTCTGCAGCAGAGGCTCAAGAACAAGCAATTGCTTGAGCAGGTGGGGGGGCTGGCCTATCTGGCATCCCTGCCCGACGCGGTGCCCAGCGCGGCCAACCTGAGTTATTATCTGGAAATCGTGCAGGAGAAGTTTCTGTTGCGCAAGATGATCATCACCTGCACCGAGGTGGTGGGCCGCGTGTATGATCATGAGGGTGAGGTTGATGCGTTAATGGACGAGGTGGAGAGGGATATTCTTAAGATCAGCGAGTCGCGGGTTCAGGGCCAGTCCAGCAGCATCAAGGACCTGGTTAAAAAGGCCATCACCACCATCGAGGAGTACCATACGCGCCAGGGGATGATGACCGGGGTGGGGACGGGTTTTGCGGATCTGGACAAGATGACCAGCGGTTTGCATGGGGGCGAGATGGTGGTGATAGCCGCCCGTCCGTCGATGGGTAAGACGTCGCTGGCGATGAACATTGCCGAGAGCGTGTCGATCGACCAGAAGCTGCCGGTGGGCGTGTTCAGTCTGGAAATGACCTCGGAGTCGCTAGTGTTGCGGATGCTCTGCTCGCGGTCGCGGGTGAACATGAGGAATGTGCGGGAGGGTTTTCTGGCGGAGCGGGATTTTCCGAAGTTGACGGGGGCGGCGGGCAAGCTGGCCAGCGCTCCGCTTTTTATTGACGACTCCTCCGGTCTGTCCATTTTGCAGCTGCGGGCCAAGGCGCGGCGGATGCACCAGCAGCACGGGATCAAGCTTTTCGTGATTGACTACCTGCAACTGCTCCATTCTACTGCGCGGCGGGCTGAAAATCGGCAGCAGGAAATCGCCGACATCTCCAGCGGGATCAAGTCGCTGGCCAAAGAGCTGGATGTGCCGGTGATAGTGCTCAGCCAGCTCAACCGCGAACTGGAAAAAGACAAGAGCCGCAAGCCGCGCATGTCCGATCTGCGCGAATCCGGGTCCATCGAGCAGGATGCCGATTTGATTGGCCTTCTTTACAAGCCCAATGCGGGGGATGAAGAGGAAGGCGGCGGGGGCGGGGATGACGACCATGTGGCGGTGCCGGTGAATTTATTGATTGCCAAGCAGCGCAACGGTCCCACCGGGGACGTGCATTTGACGTTTTTGAAATCCTATACTCGTTTTGAGAGCGCGGCCAAAGTCAGTGACGAAGACGTGCCGAACTAACCATCATGAAATTTGTGTTCCGCCTCTGTGGTCTGCTTTTGCTGATCGCCTCCCTTCCCGTTGCACGGGCGCAGACCTCCTCCCTCAAGGTTCGCAAGATTGAGATCCAGCATGTGGGCCCTTCGGCCACCAGCGATGAGCTGGTCCGCGGCAACATCCGGGTCAAAGTGGGAGAACCCTATCTGCGGGCGGCGGTGGATGATGATGTAAGAAACCTCTATGCCACCGGACAATTTTACAACATCCGCGTGACCGACCAGTCGACTTCGGATGGAGTGGTTTTGACTTATCTGCTTCAGGGCAAGCCACGGCTCACGGAGATCAAGATCACGGGGAACGTGAAGATGAAGGAGTCGAAGGTCCGCAAGAAGATCACCTCCAAGACGGGCGAGCCGCTGGACGAACGGAAGCTTTTCACCGACTGCTTGGAGATAAAGAAGATGTATGAGCAGGCGGGGTATCCTAGCACGAAGGTGACTTACTTGCCGAACATTGATGAGAACGCCGGCCGGGGCACGGCGACCATCCAGATTGTGGAGACGCCCAAATTGAGGATCACGGACGTGCAGTTTGCCGGGATACACGCCTTTCCCGAGCACGTCGGAATCTTCGAGAAACTGGTTCATCCGGGCCGCACCGGGCTGTCGAGCGTCATCAAAACCCGCCGTCACGGGATGTGGTCCTGGATCACCAGCAGCGGGGTGTTTAAAGACGATCAGTTTGAGGATGACAAGGACAAGCTGGCGGAGTTTTACCGGGAGAAGGGCTACATTGATTTCGAGATCAAGGAGGTGCAGATTGAGCATCCGACGCCAAAGACGATGGTGGTGCGGTTTCTGGTTTACGAGGGGAGCCAGTACAAGGTGGGGGGCGTGAAGTTCAGCGGCAACTCCACATTTTCGACCAATGAGATTTCCAAGGGGTTGAGGGCGCTTCATCCTGGAACGGTTTTGAAAAAGGCCAAGACCGGGCCCAACGGCCTGCTGATGGATGTGGGCGACACTTTCACGCCCAAGGGTTACGATGAGGATGTCAAGGCGATCCAGGATTTCTACGGGTCCAAGGGCTACATCGATTTGAGTTCGGCGCGCAATCTGGAGGTGGTCAAGGTGCCTAATACTGAGTCGGGCACGATGGACTTGGAGTTCAAGATTGTGGAGGGGCAGAAATCCTACATTGAGAAGATTGAGATTCGCGGGAACATCAAAACGAAGGACCGGGTGATCCGGCGCGAACTGGCGGTTGCGCCCGGTGAGGTGTTTGACATGACGCGGGTGAACCTGAGCAAGCAGCGGATGGAGGGGTTGAATTATTTTGAGAAGGTGGACACCCGGCCGGAGGCGACGGATGTGCCTTCCCGGAAAAACCTTGTTGTTGGAGTGGATGAGAAGAACACCGGGAATATGACGATGGGTGCGGGATTTAGCTCGGTGGATTCATTGGTGGGGTTTGCGGAGGTGACGCAGGGCAACTTTGATCTGTTCCACGCGCCAACCTTCACCGGCGGGGGCCAGAAACTGCGGCTTCGCGTGCAGCTGGGTACCCGGCGTCAGGATTACGAGGCGGAGTTCATTGAGCCATGGTTTCTGGAACGCAAACTCTCCCTGGACGTAAACTTGTTTTATCGCAAACTCGATTACCTCAGTCCGAACAGTCTCTACAACGAGGTGGATGCCGGCACCCGAATCGGGTTGACCCGCGCCCTTGGCAACGAGCGCCTCATCGGCGGCCTAGGATACTCTTTCGAGGACATAGGCATTCTGTTCAACAACCCCACGGTTATGAACCCGGTTTTTGGAAACATGCTGCCCGACGCCGTGGTGGCGCCGCCGACCCTGATGGCCGAGAGTGGCTATTCGCTGGTTACCAAGTTCAACGGATCGCTGGCTTACGACACGCGAGGGGCGGGCTTTTTGCCCGACAAGGGGCAGCGCACTGAACTGACGGCGGAACTGGCCGGTCCGTTTGGAGGGCAAAAGGATTTCTACCGTCTGGAATTGCAGACGGCCTGGTATTTCAAGGGCCTTTTTCCAGGGCATGTGATTGAAATCGTCGGCGCCACCGGGGTGGCGGATTCCTGGGGGCGCTCGTCTTATGTGCCGTTCTACGAGCGCTGGTATCTGGGCGGCTTGGACACCTTGCGTGGCTTTCGCTATCGCGGTGTGAGTCCGCGGGATTATGTGCCCGGGGCGGCGGCGCAATCCAATGAGCCGGTTGGTGGCGACAGTTACTGGTTCGGATCCGGCGAGTACAGCGTTCCCATTATTGAGATGCTGCGCGTCGCGGCTTTTTACGATGTCGGTAATGTGGAGGCCAATGCCTATCGATTGGGCTCTTCGAACCTTGATTCGGACTGGGGGCTGGGGCTGCGGCTAAATATTCCGCATCTGGGGCCGCTGCGGCTGGATTATGCCATTCCGATGATGCACGACTCCTTTAACGGATCGAGCGGCCGCTTTCAGTTCGGTGTTGGTTATACCCGCAAATTTTAACATGAACTCGCTAACACCACTCTTGTCCCGCCGGTTTCCCGCGCTTACGAGGGGGCAAGTTCCGATTTGGTATGCCGTTTTTGGACTTTTCTTTTCCGCATCGGGCGGGTTGGGGGGCGTTCCGGCTGCCGGTCCCGCGGCGCGGCTTTTTTCTGCGGCGGCACCGCTTTATTTCGAGGAAAACCGTGGACAGGTGTCCGGCTCCGCCCGTTTCGTTGCCCGCGGGCATGATTGTAATTTGGCGATTGCGCCGGACTGGGCGGAAATCCTTCTTGGCCGGAATGGAACTGCCACCCGTTCGGTGAAGCTGGTGCTGACGGGCGCCAATCCCGAATCAAGTGTCGCCGGTTGCGAGCCGCTGCCCGGGCACGCCAATTACCTTTTAGGCAACGATTCGTCGGCTTGGCGCAAGCAAGTCCCTCTGTTCGCCCGCATCCGGGCCGCATCGGTCTACCCAGGGGTGGATGTGACTTACTACGCGGATCCTGCAGCGAGGCTTGAATATGATTTTATTCTTCAACCGGGGGCCGACGTGGGGGGGATTACCCTGCAGGTGGAAGGGGCGGACAGCGTTGCGGTGGACGGCGCGGGGGAGTTGGTGATGACGCTTGGCGGGGAGGAGATTCGCCAGCATAAGCCTGTGATTTATCAGGAAAAAGATGGCGTCAGGCAGACCGTTGCCGGCAGTTATCACCTCACCGGAAAAAACCGGGTTGGGTTCAAAGTAGCCAATTATGACCCTCGGCGGACTTTGGTGATTGATCCGACTCTGAGTTTCGCAACCTATCTGGGAGGCGAAATGCCCGACCAGGGTGCGGCCATCGCCACGGATGGGGCGGGAAACATCTATGTCGCCGGTTCGACGCTCTCCAAGGCCCTGCGGCTCAACGCCACCAACGGCGCGGGCGCGGCTCTTCAAACGGGTTATCGGGGCGGGAGTGGTTATTTTGGCGATGCCTTCGTGGCCAAGTTCGACACAAATAATCATCTGGCTTATTTGACTTATCTCGGCGGCAGCGGCCAGGATCAGGCCTTTGGCATCGCGGTCGGCACGAACGGTCAAGCGGTGGTGACAGGATTTACGGATTCGCCGAACTTTCCAGTCTCCCCAAACACCCTGAATTCCCATGCTTTCCAGACCCATATTGGGGGGACCAATAACTATCTGGGCAAGGTGTATCTCATTGATGCCTTTGTCACCAAACTCAGCGCTGACGGGACTGGTCTGGTTTATTCCACCTATCTTGGGGGCAATGCCAGGGATGTTGGCACGGCTGTGGCCTTGGACAGTCTGGGCTGCGCCTATGTCACGGGTTACACCGAGTCGACTAATTTCCCCGCAACGAATGCTGTGCAGGGTTTTTATAGCCGCTATTTCGGGAGCCAGTTCACCAATTCTCCAGCCCCTCATTATGTGCCGGTAACTTATCCGACCAATTATCATGGAAACATTTACCATGGATTTGGAGATGCCTTCGTCGCCAAGCTCAGCAGCAACGGGACGGGCCTGATCTACGCATCCTATCTTGGCGGCACCAATCAGGATCTCGGCACGGCCATCGCCGTGGATTCCGCAGGCCAGGCTGTGGTCGTTGGCAACACCCTTTCCACCAATTTCCCCGTCTATTTCTCCGTCTCCAACCCTTTCTCATCGTGGGGATCGAAGCTCAACGGAACGACCAGCTATTCCTTTTTTGTCACTGATGGTTTTGTGTGCAAAGTCGGGGCGGATGGCACCAATCTGGTCTACGCGACTTATCTCGGGGGCAGCGATCAGGATGCGGCTTTGGCCGTGGCGGTGGATTCCGTGGGGGCGGCCTATGTGACGGGTTACACTCTTTCCACCAATTTTCCTGTCGGCGGCAACAATTTGATGTCTTGGAGCAGCATCACCAATCGGAATGCCGACGTATTTATAACCAAATTCAATCCTGACGGCGGCACGAACTATTCGGTTAAATTTGGCGGCAGTGCGTGGGATCAGGGTAATTCCATCGTCGTGGATGCGGCTTTCAACGCCTACGTTGCCGGTTCAAGTGCTTCCACCAATTCAGCAACTAAGTTCTGGTCTGGTGCGGCCACGGCACTGACGGATGGCCGGTTGAGTTTGACCAACCGCAGTTATCGGAGTTATGGCACCAACGATGTGTTTGTTGCGGGGCTCAATACGAACGCGACGGCTTTTAGCTTCTACGCATATCTCGGCAGCACGGGCAATGATCAGGCCAACGGCCTTGCGCTGGATCCCGTCACTGGCGAGCTTTGCCTGACCGGCACGACTACTTGGACCAATTTTCCTTCCGTTAATCCCGTCCAACCTCGTTCCGGCAACCGGCTCAACTCCAGTGATGCTTTTATCGGGCGGATCAAGCTGCCTTGAAAAGGTGAATGAAGGAGTAGCAGCGCGACTGTCGCCGGGATTCGGCGGTAAAACCCCTCAGACTGCGGCGCCTTTTGAGCGCCAGGCCGATCTCTCCTTTCGCCCCTGTCTTATTGGGGTGGAAGGGATTTTAATGGAAATGGGGGGGGCACGGCCAGCGAGGTGATTGTTCAGTATAAAGCCTTCATTTCATATGTTTCCGGTCGGAGATGTCCCGGAGGCACCGGGTCTGCCTCAAGGGTGAAACTCCAAGCAATTCCGCAAGTGGCGGAACAAGGCACAATCCTCCGCGTGGTGTGGGCGTGCTGGGGTGCCCTGGGAGCAGGGTTTACGGGATGTGCGAGGTATGATAGTCTTACGCAGATCGAATACGGGCGCTGCTAAAGCGTCCAAGAAGGCAGATGTGACAAAGCACATTTTATGAAGAAACAGATTTTCACAGGTTTAGCGGTTCTGGCGCTGGTTTCCGCCCAAGCCGATGGCAGGCGCTGGGATGGGGGTTATCGTGGGCATTGGGAGGGGCGCGGGCACTACGGCCGTTCTGGATTTACATTTTACTACGGAGCCGGTTATCCCTGTTATGCTCCTTTTTACACCGACACCTATTATCCAGCTTATGGCTATTACCCGTATTACGAATATAGCCGCCCCAACTACGCTGTCAGCGGCACCTTGTCGGGTGCGCTGGTTGGCGGGTTGATCGGCAACAGCATCCATCATCAAGGTTGGGAGGGAGCTGGTATCGGTGCTGCTGCCGGCCTTCTTTTGGGGAGCTTGGCTGAGCGCGATGCCCGGGCTTATGAACGCGCCTACGCCCCACTCCCTGGCAGGTATGCCATCGCGGATGCATCCGGGATCAACCCGGCGCCAACCGTTCCCGATGCGCCCCGTATTCCCGACCCCAATGCAGCGGTCACTTATCGACCTGCCGGCACGATGGGTGGTGCAAACTCCCTCTTTGGCCGCTAAATCCCGCCCGTATTCTCCCTCCATTCAATCCCGATTAATTCAATGAACCTCTTGAACCCCCGTTTCCATCTCACTGTCATCGCACTGGCCGGCCTTGTCGCCGGCTGTGCCACCCAAGGCGTGCATAGTCCCTCCGGTGTGCCGGTCACAGAAATGCGTCCGGACGAACAGGGTTTTGTCGCCGGCACCGGCGTCGAATCCCAAGATCTGGTGCGGGTCACGGATAAAATGGCGCGCAGCATTGTGGGGATTCCGCAGATTGCCGGGGCGCAAGGCCAGCCGCGGATCGTGCTGGATCCGGTGGAGAACAACACGCGGTTCCCGATCAACAAGGACGTTTTTCTGACCCGGATCCGGGTGCAATTGAACAGCAAGTCTGCGGGCAAGGTGCTTTTTCTTGCGCGGGACCGGATGAAAGCGCTGCAGCATGAGCGCGAGCTCAAGCAGTCCGGCCAAGTGACCGCGAGCGCCGACCCGAATGTGGTGGAGTTCAAGGGAGCCGATTTCTTTCTCACCGGCAAACTCGACGGCATGAGCACCCGCACCAGCGCCGGCACCAGCGATTACATCCTTTACAGTTTCCAACTGATTGATGCCCGCACCAGTGACATCATTTGGGAGGATTCGGCGGAGATCAAAAAGCAGGGGCTTGAAGACGCGGCTTACCGGTGACACAGGGTGTGCCGGGGAATGGGGGATGAAATTGCTTTGGCCATTGGCGCTCCTGACACTGCTGGGTGTCACGGGCTGTGTCACTCCCGGACGCGACGTCCGGCTGACTGGGAATATTTTTGTGGACGCACCCATGATGATTACCAACGGTCCTGCGGGGGACCGGATCCTGTGGGAGGACCGGCTTGCGCTGGCCGCCCTGCGGCATGGGGATTTTGCGCTGGCGCGGCGATCGCTTGACGATGTGCTGCTTAACAGCGGGGGCATCTCGGGTGACGGCAGTGCGCGTTTGGCCCGCAGCTATTTTCATCCGGAATCCACCAAACGGTTCATAGGAGAACCCTACGAGCGGGTGATGGCGTTTTATTATAGGGGCCTTCTTTACTGGATGGACGGCGAACCCGACAACGCCCGAGCTTGTTTCCGCAGTGCGGCGATCCAGGATGCGGATAATGAGAACCATGAATACTCGGCCGACTACGTTGTGCTGGACTATCTGGAGGGGCTGACCACTTTGAAGCTGGCGGGTGATGGATCGGATGCGATCAAGCGGGCGCAAAAAGAGGTGCGGGCCAGCCGGCCCCCGCCGCCCAATCCCAAAGCCAACCTGCTTTTTTTCCTGGAGTTCTCTCCCGGCCCGCTCAAGTTCGCCTCCGGCGAGTATCGCGAGCAGTTGCACTTCAGCGCCGAGCGGCCGCTGGCGCAGTCGGCCGAGGTGGTCGTGGACGGGCAAGCGCTGAGGACCGGGCCTTGGGACGATCTTTACTTTCAGGCCACCACGCGGGGCGGGCGGGTGATGGATCACATTCTCGCCAACAAAGCGGTGTTCAAGAGCGCGACGGACATCGCCGGAAATATTGGCATCCTGGGCGGGGCGGTCGCCGCCCTCCAGAACAACCGTACCTCGCAGGAGGTCGGCCTGGGTTTGATCGCCGCCGGCCTGATCAGCAAGGTGATTTCCGCGTCAACCACTCCGGAAGCGGATCTTCGCGCCTGGGACAATCTGCCGCGCTACCTGGGTTTCGGAGCGATGGAGGTGTCGCCCGGCAGCCACACCGCGACAGTTTATTTTCGCGATGGCAGCGGGGTCCTGCTCCCGCGATTGACCAAGACCCTCACTCTGAATGTTCCCGCTGACGGGAAAGACAAAGTTGTTTTCGTCAGTGACCAGTCCACCAGTCCCCAGAACCTATGAAAAAGAAACTGTTCCCCCTTCTGACTGTCGCCGGTGCCGCGCTGTTGTTTGCCGGCTGCGAATCGCCGGAATACGACAAGGGTGCATATCTGCCGCAAAGCGTGGCGGTCAATGATCTGGAGAACCGCACCTCGCTGGTGCTGCTCTCCAAGGATGTGCAGCACTCGGTCACCTGCACGGGCCTGCAGGAGATGCGCCTGCCCGATGGCCGTTTGCAGGTGGCCGCCAACCTGCGCAACCGCCAGACGCGCCGCATTCAGGTCCAGGCCAACTGCGAGTTCAAGGACGCCCAGGGGTTCGCCATCGATTCCACCCCCTTCCAGAATGTGTTCATGGATGAGGCGGCGCAGGAGACCGTGAAGTTCATCTCGATGAACGACAAGGCGGCACGCTACACCATCCGCATCCGCGAGACGCGGTGAGGATTCCGGAAGGCCTTCCCTTAGTCCAAGCACCAAGCCATTATGAAGACAAAAAAGCTGGTTTCTGCGATATGCACCTTCGCCCTGATGCCGATGGCGTGGGCGGAGAAAGGGGCCTTGGCACCCAAACCGGTCCCTACCATACCCGAGCCGCCTCCGCTCTACCTGAATCCTGGCGCGGGCCCCGCTCAGCCTACGGTTCGACTCGGTTATGTTTATGACCAGAGAGCTCAGCCCGGCCGCCCCGGGTTGGTCACGGCGGAACAGGCCCAGAAAATCCTCGACCAGTTCAGGGCCGTTTATCCTAAAATGGGCAGTCCGCGCTTCCTTGTTTATGTGAACCGGGAACTCATCCACGATGTGTCGGGGCTCAAGCTCACCCACCGCTCGGAGCAGGCCACGGCTGAGTCGCCGGATGTTTCCGGTGCCACCAATAAGCCCGCCCGCGTCCACACCGTGGTGAGCAATCAATACCAAGCCGGCACCCGGAGTGAGCCCGCGCTGGCTGACCGGCAGACGGTGCGTGACGTGGAGCGGCTTTTTGGGCGCCCCTTACGCCAGGCCGGAGCAAGCCTCACGGACCAGAAGGTTGCGGCCGATTTGATTGCCGATAAGGCCATCGGCGAATTTATCGGCGCCTCCGATAGTCCGCAGGCGCGAAAGTCCCGCGATGCCATCCAAAAAATCGCCGACGCCGTCATTGAGGTTTTGATCTCCTCCAAGAACGTCACCGTGCCTACCATCGCCGGCAGCGAGGTGCTGACAATTCCTGACATTCAAGCCACGGCAATTCGGGTGGCGGATGCGAAAATCCTCGCTCAGGCGGCGTCATCCGATGTTCTGCGGCGAGTGCCTCCGGCGGCGCAGGGCGGCTTTGACGTGGCAGAGGTCACTGAGGCCACGGCGCTGGCGTTGATGGAAGACATGATTCAGGCCCCATGATGCCTAATGGCGCAGTGGGGGTAGCGGCCGTGGCTGTCAATGAATGGCGTCGGATCAGGGCGCTGCCTGAGGTGGGCGCAGATTCCCGGTTCATGAGTCATCTTTCTTTTTTGGGCTGGTCCTGCCGCTATTAACAGCATCCTGTTCATTGACAAGCTGGAGCGTGCGGTGCATTTTTGGCCTTATGAAATTACCCATTAGCATTCTTTCCACACTCCTGCTTGGAATGATTTCGGTGCGGGCCGCCGGATCGCTCTATGATATTCCGCTCAAGGATATCGACGGCCAGAGCGCGTCACTCAAGCCTTATCAGGGCAAGGTCTTGATTGTTGTTAATGTCGCTTCCCACTGTGGCTACACTCCGCAGTACGAGGATTTACAGGCGGTTTATCAAAAATACAAGGATCAGGGGTTGGTTGTTCTTGGATTCCCGTGCAACCAGTTTGGCGCCCAAGAGCCGGGTAGCGGCGCGGAGATCAAGCAGTTTTGCACTTCCAAATACAGCGTCACCTTCCCGATGTACGAAAAAATCCTGGTCAATGGGCCAGAGCGGCATCCCCTCTATAAATTCCTGGCCGGTGGGGATTCCCCCGTTTCCGGGGACATCAAATGGAATTTTACAAAGTTTCTGGTGGGTCGTGACGGGAAAATCCTGCAACGATTCGGCTCCGGGGTGAAGCCGGGTTCGACTGAGATGACTGCGGCTGCTGAGTCCGCCCTTGCCGCCAAGTAATCTGCTGGTGGCAAATCCGTCCGTTCAGTGTGTGGTCCGGCAGCAGGGTTGAGTGGCGCCGCTAGAAATCGCGTTGTGTTTCCGGGGCAAGGCCCTGGTCATTCCGTGCTGACCGGGTTGCGTGATCCGGTGATTTTTAGCTTGCAGGCTGTCTGCCGCCAGATAGGTTTTCGAAACCAAACGTTCGGCGTTCAGTGACAGAAACCCAAACAATCCGACCGGTGGTGCCAATGATTATTGAAGCTTACGCAGCCGGTTAAACGGTTGTGGCAAGCTCTGTGAAACCAACACATTCAGAACAAAAATAACCATGAAAACTAATATGATCAGTCCGGCCCGAATCCTGTCGGTCACCGCACTCGTTCTTGCCGCCGCCTGCCGCACAACCCAGGCACAGACTCAGACGGATGAGGAGTTGGCGCTGCGTTTTGATCTGACGAGCGTCACCCGGGGCGCGGTGACTACCAACCGGGAGGGTGTTGTGAGCGATTTGCACTTCCAGCACATCACCTCCCGCGGCATCATCAAAGAGCTGGGCAAAGCGCTGGGTCGTGGGTTTTCCGACCGGGCTCAGTTGGTCGTTCTGGCACCCACCAATGAGCTGACGAGCTGGACCTTTCAAATTCAGGATGGAACCCAAGCACCTGCGGATGTGAGTGGCTTTTTCAGCCACACCCCCGGTTCCCCTGTCTCCGGTTCCTGGGTGAATATCAAAACGGGCCGATCTGGTTCGGTTGGCTACAGTGTCGACACCTACAGCCTGCGGGACCAGCCGGGTTATTCCGCGCTGGGGATTCATTTCACTGTTTCCGGGTTCACCACGCTGGGGTTGCGTGGAGACCGGAGTCAAAGGGTCTCTTCCTCCACTCAATTTCACCTGATCTCTTCCGAAGTATCGGGTTCCAGTGATCAGTCCGGCAACTCCGGCATCGTAACCGGTTCCGTCACGGCCGAGGGATTTGATACGGTTGACATTGTTGTCAGCACGACGCCAAACACTTAGCCGCTGTTTTTAAGCGCGCGTTTAGAAAACCAGCCTGCCAGCGAAGAGAAGTTGGCAGGTTTTTTATTGGAGGGCCGCCCATTTTCGGCTGGAAGAAAAAACACGAACGCTATTACCTCTTCCCTGGAATGGGTGGGCGTGGCCTGCGGCGTAAACAAAAACTGTTCTTGCGCTATTCTCTTCTCCTTGCTGCGCTTATCTCGGGCCTTCTAGCCATGGCCCTCTGCTACTGGAACAGCAGATAAAGCCTCCGCCCCAAACCCGTTCTTTATCCTCCATTTGGCTCTGGATAAAGACTCCCTTCCATGGCCACCTAGTGCGCCGGAAGCCCGGTTGCCTCCACCCCACCTGCCACGGTGCCAAGAAGTAAATGCTGGTGGAGTTGCTGTGTCTTACTGATTTAAAACAGCGTGCAACCCAAGCCGGGCGGCGGGAGCGCCTAGTCCAAGGGGACTCAGGCCCCTGCCCATCGGTGGCGGGTGTGCGGTAGTGGACCCGACTGCGTTTCGTGCCCTGCTTAAAAACAAGACACCTTGTCCTGAAACTGCTTGCGGAGTGTCCATGTTTAACGTTTTATTTGTTGACAGCCTCGTTTGCCCTGTGGCTGGTAATTTGCTGCAATAATCAATGGCACGCCAATCCTCCGGACTGGGTCAGGCGAGAATGTGCCCTGTTAAAAACGGACTCAGCCCTGTTCGTAACCATTAAACTCAAAACAACTCATGCCCTGCCTACTAAATCGTTTCACACTCGCTGCAGCCGCTCTGGTCGCTCTGAACCTCGGAGCCGCAGGCGAGGATGCCGACCAATCAACCCCCGCCACCTTTTCCAAGACGGACGCTCGCCCGACCCTTCACGTGGTGAGGCCGGCCGCAACCACGGCTCCCACTGGTTACGCCCCCTTGCAAATCCGCCATGCCTACGGCATTGATCTGCTCACCAACGGCGGTGCGGGCCAGGTCATCGCCATTGTGGATGCCTACGGCAGCCCTACCATGCAGAAGGATTTGAATAAGTTCTCAACCACCTTCGGCCTGCCCACCAACACCGTGCAGATCGTTTATGGGACGTCCGCCCCCAAAGGCAGCGATGCCGGATGGGCTTTGGAAACAGCACTGGACCTCCAGTGGGCCCATGCGGTGGCACCCAATGCGAAGTTGATTCTTGCGGTGGCCAGCAGCGCCACACTCCCAAACCTGTTGGCTGCGGTCGATGCCGCCGTCAAAGCCGGGGCGACTGTGGTGACGATGAGCTGGATCAGTGCGGAGTTTCCAAGCGAGGCCTCTTATGATTTTCATTTCCAGAAAACCAATGTCACTTTTTTGGCATCTTCGGGAGATAACGGAGCGAAGCCCGGCTGGCCGGCGGCCTCTCCGAGTATCACCAGTGTTGGCGGCACGACCCTAAAACTCGATGCCCTCGGAAACCTGACGGCGCCCGAGACTGGCTGGACCGGCAGCGGCGGCGGGTTCAGCACTTATTTCGCCCGGCCAGTTTGTCAGAACGGTTGGCAGACCAACTCACACCGTGCGTTTCCGGACATTAGTCTGGTGGCCGATCCCGCCACCGGCGTGTCTGTTTATGACTCCACTCCCTATGCCGGGCAGAGCGGGTGGTTTTCTGTGGGGGGGACGAGTGCGAGTTGCCCCATGTGGGGCGGATTGGTGGCGTTGGCGAACGAAAAACGTGCCCTCGTCAGCAAACCCCTGCTGGGTAATATCAACCCGGTGCTTTATGCCATCGCAGGCAGCTTTTCCAGTCCCGGGGTATCTCTCTATGGCTACTTTTTCTTCGACGTCAGTGCCGGTAGTAATGGCGGCTTCTCGGCCACCCCCAACTATGATGAGGTCACCGGGCTTGGCACCCCTGCCGCCCTCAACCTTGTCCCAGGCATGGCGGCCTATTGATAAGAGTTTTCAGCGTGCGGCAGCGTTTGATCCGCTGCCGCACGAGCCTCGAAGGGGATTCATGCGTTTCAATTCCGCTTCGGATTCAAGTTCCAATGCGAGGTTTGAGCCATAACTCAAGGCTCTACAAAGATGCGTGCGATTGTCTCCGACCTCCCTTTAAACCGGCAGTGAGATGAATCACTATTTCTAATTGATTAACCAGTGGTCCGAAGCTTTGGGGCAAGCTCTTTCCTTTTGCCTTGCCGCCCCTACGGGGCTGGGGAATTTTTTTGGGTTCACATCTATAGGACAGGCCGCACCTCCGGTGCTTAGAAGGCAAAGCCGAAGACAAGGGGCTAGGGGCGATTTCGGTTTTTTCAAGCTCCAGAGGAGCGACCTTTCTGTAGCAACCCAGTTCAAAAGAAAATCCAAGCTCCTTAGGAGCGACACAAACCGCAGAGACGCAATCCAGGCAAATCCAATTTATCTCGCGCCTGTTCTTCGCTCCTACCGCTTGGGCCTTGAGACCTTGTGTCCGCTCTGCGGGGCTTGGGAAGATTTTTGATGGATGCCGATCTATAGACAGGCTGCGCCTGCGGCGCTTGGAAGGCAAAGCCGAATGGACAAGGGGCAGTGAAAAAGAAAACCGGCGGGCCGAGATGACGGTCCGCCGGTTGCGATTCAAACTGGAACTGCAGATTTTATTCAGCCTTGGACTTCGTCCTGGCCTTTAATCGCTTCGTCGGCTGCGTCAAAGGCGTGTTGCAATGCAACGAGGTCTTCGCCGGGTTTCAATGCGTCGAGCACGGCTTGTTCGGCCTTGAGCTGTTCGTGCGAGTAGTTGGCGGCCTTGATCGACAGGCCGATGCGGCGGTCGCTGCGGTCGATCTTGATGACTCGGGCGGTGACTTCCTGGCCGGCCTTGAGGACGTTCTTGATCTTTTCCACGCGGTCTTCGCTGATCTGGGAAATGTGGACCAGGCCATCGATTTCGTGCTGGAGGCCGACGAACGCGCCGAAGCTGGCGAGCTTCGTGACTTGGCCGGTGACGAGATCACCGACCTTGTAGAGCAGGTCGATTTTGTCCCACGGGTCGGTGGAGAGCTGCTTGATGCCGACGGCGATGCGTTGATTGGCCTTGTCGACTTCGAGCACAATGGCCTCGACCTCGTCGCCTTTCTTGAGGACTTCGCTGGGGTGGTTGATTTTGCGGGTCCAGGAGATATCGGAGACGTGGATCATTCCGTCCAGGCCCTCTTCCAGCTCGATAAAGGCACCGTAGCTGGTGAGGTTGCGGATTTTGCCTTTGACGTGGGTGCCGGGAACGTATTTTTCCTGGGCTTTATCCCAAGGATTGCCTTCGAGCTGGCGGATGCCGAGCGAGATTTTCTGCTCGTCGCGGTTGATGCCGAGCACCACAGCTTCGATTTCCTGATCCGCCTTGAGGACGTCGGAGGGTTTGGCGATGCGCTTGGTCCAGGAGAGTTCGGTGACGTGGATGAGGCCTTCGACTCCGGGTTCGATTTCGACAAAAGCGCCGTAGGGCACGAGGTTGACGACCTTGCCTTTGATCTTGGTGCCGACGGGGTATTTGTTCTCGATTTTGTCCCAGGGATTGGCCATTTTCTGTTTGAGTCCCAGGCTGACCCGTTCCTTTTCGCGGTTGATGTCCAGGACGACGACGTCGATGTCCTGTCCGACCTTGAGGACTTCGGAGGGGTGTCCGATGCGGCCCCAGCTCATGTCGGTGATGTGCAACAGGCCGTCGATGCCGTTGAGGTCGATGAACGCGCCGAAGTCGGTGAGGTTCTTGACGGTGCCCTTGCGGATGTCGCCGGGGGTCATCTCGGTGAGGAGTTTCTGGCGGCGCTCGTTGCGTTCCTGTTCGATGAGTTCGCGGCGGGAGAGCACAATATTCTGGCGCTCTTGGTTGATCTTGACGACTTTGAAATCGTAGTTGTTGCCGACGAACTGGGCGAGATTCTTGGGTGTGATGACGTCGATCTGGGATGCAGGGAGGAAAGCTTCCACGCCGATGTTGACGATGAGGCCGCCTTTGACGGCCGCCTTGACCTTGCCGTTGATGGTGCCGCCCTCGTTGCAGATGCTCAGGATGCGCTCCCAGTTCTTTTTGAACTCGGCTTTTTCATGGGATAGCACCACCATTCCATCCTTGTCCTCGAGTTTTTCGATCAGCACGTCGATTTCGTCGCCGACCTTGACGGCCTTCATGTCGACGATTTCGTTGCCGGGGATGACGCCTTCGCTCTTGTAGCCGATGTCCACGAGGACTTCCTTGGGGCGGACTTCGATGATGGTGCCTTTGACGATTTCGCCTGCAACAAAGCGGAGGTTGCTGTGTTTCAGGGCCTCTTCCATTGTGATCATAATGACGGGGGACGGGGGAGTCTGGGGGCCCCGGGTGGGGTTTGAAGACTCCATTGCCTAACGGACCAGACGTTGCGGGGCAACGGAGGTTGAAGGTTAGGTGATAAGTTAACTGTTTTTTCTCAGCCTCAATGAATATCCGCACACGCGGAATTCAGGCGGTTGAAAGTGTAGGCTGGAAATGGCCCGATGCAAGAGGGAAATCCGGGGGCTTGCGGGCCTTGTGAAAAAAATCACAAATTCAACTTGCCGGTTATTTTCGAGCCGATTAGCTTTTCGGGGTTGGCGACGAGCCGGCAAGCAGACGTTGGTTTATGCAAACCCAGACTGAAATCGGTTATGACCGCAAGATTGAAGGCGATGTGATCCACACCCGGGTGGACTCGGCCATCAACTGGTTTCGCAAAAATTCCATCTGGCCTATGCCCATGGGCCTGGCCTGCTGCGCCATCGAGTTGATGGCCACCGGATCAAGCCGTTTTGACATCTCCCGGTTCGGCATGGAGGTCATGCGCTTTTCCCCCCGTCAATCCGATGTGATGATTGTCGCCGGAACAGTGACCTACAAGATGGCGAGTCGCTGCGCCGGATTTACGAACAGATGGCCGAACCGAAATGGGTGATCGCCATGGGGGCCTGCGCGTCGACTGGCGGGATGTATAGGAGCTATTCCGTGTTGCAGGGTGTGGACAACATTGTTCCCGTTGATGTGTATGTGGCTGGGTGTCCGCCCCGGCCCGAGGCTTTGCTGGACGCGCTGATGAAGCTTCAGGACAAGGTGCAGCGGGAGCCTTTTCTGGCGACGCTAAAGAAAACCGCCCCGTCTCAGGCTTCGGTTTGAATTACATCCTGTGAACGCCTTAGATTTTGCCAACCAGCTGAAAGGGAAATTCGGGGATCTGCTTTCCGGTCCGACGGAGTTCCGCGGGGAGGTGTGTTTGACGGTGGTGGATGCCGGAAAAGTCGCCGAGGTTTGCGCGTTTGCCAAACAGGAGCTGGGTTTCAATCTGTTGGTGGATCTGTCCAGCGTTGATAATTACGGGGAGGATCCCCGGTGGACCCTGGTTTACGAGCTGTATGGGATTACCCATTCCGCCCATTTGCGGCTTAAGGCCAATGTGAGCGAGGAGAAGTCCGAGTTGCCGACGGTCTCGGGTGTGTGGCGCACCGCGGACTGGCACGAGCGGGAAATCTACGATATGATGGGCATCCGGTTCCAAGGGCATCCGGATCTGCGCCGCATTCTCATGTGGGAGGGCTATCCCTATTTTCCGCTGCGCAAGGATTTTCCGCTGGCGGGCAGGCCTACCGAACTGCCGGAGATTGCATTCACCAAAACCGCACCGATCGAAGGCGGGCCGTTCGTGACCGCGCCGGGCGGCAGGGATGCCATTGAGCGCGAGCCTCGTGTGCGGACAACCGAGAACTGATTTTCATGTCTGAAGTTCAGGAAATTCAAATCGGTGATTCCTCCGCCCAAGCCGCTGCGGCGGGCAAGGCGCTGTCCCGTCCCGACGGGGAGGAGTTGCAGGACATGCAGGGCGAAAAAATGGTCCTGAACATGGGACCCTCCCACCCGTCCACGCACGGAGTTCTGCGCATCATTCTCGAATTGGACGGCGAGGTGATCTCCAAGGCCGTTCCGGACATTGGCTATCTTCATCGCGGGGACGAGAAGATCGCCGAGAACATGACCTGGACGCAGTTCATTCCCTACACGGACCGGCTGGATTATTTGGCGCCGCTGGCCAACAATGTGGCCTATGCCCTTGCGGTGGAGAAGTTGCTTGGAATACACGACAAGCTGCCGCCGCGCTGCCAATATATCCGGGTTATTTGCGCGGAGCTGGCCCGGATCTCCTCGCATCTTCTCGGAGTGGGTTGTTTTGCGATGGACGTGGGGGCGATGACGGTGTTTTTGCTCACCTTCACGGAGCGCGAAAAGGTTTACAACCTTTGTGAATCCCTGACCGGGGCGCGTTTTACAACGAGTTACACACGGATCGGCGGCGTGTCCCGCGACACCCCTCCCGGCTGGTGCGAGTCAGTCCGCAACTTCCTCAACGAAGTGGTTGTCAGCATCGCCGAGGTGGAAACGATGCTCACCCGAAACCGTATCTGGGTTGATCGGACCCGCGATGTGGGCGTGATTTCCAAAGAAACGGCCATCGACTACGGATTGACCGGTCCCAATCTGCGCGGGTCTGGTGTTGAGTATGATCTGCGTAAAGCGCATCCTTATCTGTGCTATAAGGATCTTCAATTTGACGTGCCGGTCGGTTCGGTTGGGGATTGCTATGACCGCTACCTGGTGCGCATGGAGGAAATGCGCCAGAGTGTGAGGCTGGTCCACCAGTGCTTGGATAAAATCCCTGGAGGATATGAAAACCAAGCCAAGGAGCCGGTGAATGTCGCGGATGGAAAGATTGTATTGCCTCCGAAAAACCGGGTCATGACCAGTATGGAGGAGCTGATCCATCAATTCATGCTGGTGACCCAGGGGATGAATTGTCCGGCCGGCGAGGTTTATTTCGGCCATGAAAATCCGAAGGGCGAACTGGGTTTTTATATCAACAGCCGGGGCGGTGGCGCCCCATACCGCCTGAAAATCCGCAGTCCGTCGTTCGTGAATTTGAGCATCCTCCCGCACCTGCTGCCGGGGCATTTGATGAGCGACACGGTGGCGATTCTGGGATCGTTTGACTTTGTGATGGGGGAATGCGACCGATGAGCTTCTCGATACCAGCCGGTTTGGAAGCGGAGATCGATGAGTTGATCACGCACTATCCTGTGAGGCGGAGTGCCTCCCTGATGTTGCTTCATGCCATTCAGGAGCATTTCGGGTGGGTTTCTCCCGAGGCGGTGCAGTGGACTGCGGCCAAACTGGGGTTGGAGCCCATCAATGTCCATGAGCTGTTGACCTTCTATCCGATGTTCCGTCAGGCTGCGCCGGGCCGGCACCAGATCAAGGTCTGCCGCACGCTGAGTTGCGCGCTGGGCGGTTCGCATGCGTTGCACCGCCATGTTTGCGAGAGGCTAGGACTGGATGCGGGCGCTCATGGCTTGCAAACTACGAAGGACGGCAAGTTTTCCGTGGAATTCGTCGAGTGCCTTGCGGGTTGCGGCAGCGCGCCGGTGATGATGTGCGGCGATGATTTTCACGAGGGTGTCTCGGGAAAAAAAGCCGACGAAATTCTGGGAGGCTGCAAGTGAGTTGGCTGCCCGACATGGATTTGAACCATGACAAAGTGATTCAGAGTCACTTGTGCTACCGTTACACCATCGGGCAAGACGCAGCGTGGCCTAGGCTAGACTCTTTCCGCGGCCAGTCAAGCCGCAGCTTCGATTTGACTCACAAAAATCCAGCCCCCCATCTCTGATCATGGCGCAGGAATACAAACTGATTTTGAAGCACGCCGATGAACCGGGTTACACCCCCGACATCGAGTGCTATTTGCGGCACGGCGGCTACGATTCACTCCGGAAAGCGCTGACTGTTCCGGTCGTGGAGCTTTCGGACGGCAAGAAGAAAAGCGCCCAGGAACAAATCCGCGAGGATGTCATGAAATCCGGTTTGCGCGGCCGGGGCGGGGCCGGTTTTTCATGCGGGCTGAAGTGGAGTTTTGTCGACCGGCGCAGCGGAAAGCCGATTTATCTCATCTGCAACGCTGACGAGTCGGAGCCGGGAACGTTCAAGGACCGTCAGATCATCCACAAGGATCCCCACCAGTTGATCGAGGGGATGATCATCTCCTGTTTCGCAAACGACGTAAAGCTGGCCTACATCTACATCCGCGGCGAAATGCCCAAGGGCGCGAAGATTTTGAATCAGGCGTTGAAAGAGGCGCGCGCCAAAAACCTGCTGGGCAAAAACATTCTCGGCACCGGCTACGATCTCGAGATCCATGTGCATCGGGGGGCGGGCGCCTATATCTGCGGCGAGGAGACCGGTCTGATCGAGTCCCTCGAAGGCAAGCGTCCTTATCCGCGGATCAAGCCTCCCTATTTTCCGGCGGTGCTCGGGCTCTACATGTGCCCGACCATCGTCAACAACGTCGAAACCCTCTGCAATGTGAAGCACATTGTTGGGATGGGTGGCGCGGAGTTTGCGAAACTGGGCACTCCAAACAACACCGGTACGCGCATCGTCAGCCTGAGCGGGCAGGTGAAAAGGCCCGGCTACTATGAGATCGAGGTCGGCAAAGCAACCCTAGGCCAGCTGATTCATGATCCCGAGTTTGGCGGCGGCCTGCTGGACGGGCGGAAACTCAAGGCGGTGATTCCCGGCGGATCGTCCTCGAAGGTTCTGAAGGCGGGTGAAAAGTTCAAACTCAAGCGGAAGGTCGACGGCAAGGATGTTGAGGAGAGACCGATCTTCTTGATCTTCCTTATGATTTCGATTCGCTTCAGCAAGCGGGCACCATGAGCGGCTCAAGCGCAATCATAGTGGTCGATGACACCGTGGATATCGTCGGCGCGCTGGCGAATCTCTCGGAATTCTACGCGCATGAAAGTTGCGGCCAGTGCACGCCCTGCCGGGAAGGCTCTCTCTGGATGAGCAAGACCCTGCACCGCCTGAGTCATGGGCAAGGGCGCAAGGGCGATGCGGATTACCTGCTGAAGATCGCGGATAATATCCCCGGCGGGCGCACCATTTGCGCCTTCGGCGAAGCCTGTTCCTGGCCGGTGCAAAGTTTTGTGGCGAAGTTCAAGGATGAATTCGTCGCCAAGGGTGCCGAGGACGAGGCCCGGCGCGCGCGGCAGTCCGCGGGGTTGGGCGGTGAGAAAGAAACGGCCGAAGCGCAACACTGATTTCAATGTCCGCCGCAACGAAAACTGACAACAACCCCGCACCGACTGCGATCGAGATGATCAAGGTCAAGGTGGACGGCCGCGAACTCGAAGTGCCCCGGCTCTCGCCCGACTGGCAGGGCAAGCTGGCCCCCACAACGATGATCCAGGTGTGTGAAGCCGCCAAGCAGGACGTGCCGCACTATTGTTATCATCCCAAGCTGCCCGTGGCGGGCAACTGCCGCATGTGCCTAGTCGAGTTCGGCACGCCCGCCCTGGGGCCCGACCGCAAGCCGCTGCTCAATGCGGACGGCACGGCAAGGATCGCCAAGTCGCCCCGCCCGGCCATCGCGTGTGCCACGCCGGTTTCGCCCGGGATGGAGATTTACACCAGCACTCCCGGGGTGAAGCAGATGCGTGAAGGCGTCTTGGAGTCGCTGCTCATCAATCATCCCCTCGACTGCCCCATCTGCGATCAGGCGGGAGAGTGCAAGCTGCAGGAATATTCGGTGGATTACGGCCAGAGCGGCAGTCGCTTTGTGGAAGCGAAGGTTCACAAGCCCAAGTCTGTGGATCTCGGGCCCAGAATCATGCTCGACGCCGAGCGCTGCATCCTGTGCACCCGCTGCATCCGCTTCACCAAGGATATCGCCGGGGATGACAAGCTGGGGATTGTGAATCGGGGGAGCTATAACACCATCTCGACATTTCCCGGCACCGCATTCGACAATAATTACACTCTCAACACTGTGGACATCTGTCCGGTGGGGGCGCTCACTTCGAAGGATTTCCGTTTTCAGATGCGGGTATGGTTTCTCAAGGACACCAAGAGCATCTGTACCAGCTGCGGCACCGGCTGCAACGTGCATATCGGATCGCGCGAGGAGAAGATCTACCGGTATACACCGCGTGAAAACGAGGCCGTCAACGGGCATTGGATGTGTGATGAGGGGCGGCTGAATTACAAGTGGATCCAGCGCACCGACAGGTTACGGGACGTTTTGGTTCATGGCTGTAAATCTTCCTGGGGCGAGGCTCTCAGGGAGATAGCCCACAAGTTGAAGCAAGCCCCGCCCGGTTCGGTGGCCATCATTGGCTCCGCCCGGCAGACCAACGAGGAACTCTGGCTCCTGAGCAGGCTCAAGTCCCGGTTTGGTGCGATCAGCGATTCTTTTCCCCGCGACGGTCAGCCGGATAAGTTGCTGGTCAGCGCGGACAAGAATCCGAACAGCAACGGAGCCCGGCTCACGGGCATCAGCTTCACCGAGGCCGGGATCAATCTGGCGAAAATCGCCGACGGGATCCAAGGCGGCGTGATCAAGACCCTGCTGGTGTTTGGCGAAAATGTGGTCAAACGCGCCGTGTCTCCTGCGGCGCTCAGCGAAAAGGAAACCACCACGGAGGCGATCGAGGTGCATGGCATCACCGCTGATGTGCTGGCGAAGCTGGAGACGTTGATTGTGAGCGACATACTGCCCAACGAGACGACGCGGCTGGCGCATTACCTGTTGCCTGGCTGCGCGCATGCTGAAAAACGAGGCAGTTTCACCAGCACCAAGGGGCGGGTTCAGAAGTTCATGCAGGCCGTTGAGCCCGCTGGGGATGCCCGGCCGGAATGGGATTTTCTGCAGGACTTGGTCTGCAACGTGACAGGGAAGGAGGGCTTCCATTCCATAGAAGGATTATTCAATGAAATGGCAAAGTCCGTGCCGGCCTTTAACGGGCTGACTTGGGCAGGGCTTGGGGAAACAGGTGTGAGCGTGAAGATTTGAGATGATTGCCTGGCTTGACAATTTGAGCGAAACGCAGCAACTGCTCCTTTTTACCGGGGTGAAGGTGGTGGGCGCGTTCTCGGTGATGATGACGATGGTTGCCTACATCGTGCTGGTGGAGCGGCGTGTTTGCGCGTTTATTCAGGGCCGTATCGGCCCTAACCGGGTCGGGCCGCTGGGGCTGCTCCAGCCCGCCGCCGATGCCGTGAAGGCTTTCTTCAAGGAGGAGGTCACCCCGGGTCATGTCCGGAAGATTTATTACCTGCTTGCCCCGGCGATCTGCCTGATACCTGCGATCCTGAATCTCGCGGTGATTCCATTCGGTTCGAATTTGGGCAAACAAGCGATGGTGCTGGCGGATCTGAATGTGGGGATTCTTTATACTTTCGGGATTGTATCGCTTGGTGTCTACGGGATTGTGCTGGCGGGCTACGCCGCCAACTCCAAGTATCCTTTTCTGGGGGGCATTCGGTCGAGCGCCCAAATGATCTCCTACGAAATCGCAATGGGCATGAGCGTCATTCCCATCTTCCTGTTTGTTGGGGACCTGAATCTGGGCAGTGTGATTCAAGCCCAGACCGGGACTTTGGGCTGGGTGCCGGCCTGGCTGCCGCTGCCCAATTGGTTTGTTTTGCAGAGTCCGATGACTTTTGTGGCGTTCTGTGTCTTTCTGGTGGCCTCGTTTGCGGAGACCAACCGCACTCCATTCGATCTGCCGGAGGCTGAACAGGAGTTGGCCGGGGGCTACAACATCGAATACAGCTCGATCAAGTTCGCGATGTTTTTCATGGGCGAATATGCCAGCATGATTCTGGTGTCGGCGATGATGGTGACCGTTTTCTTCGGCGGCTGGACGCTCCCATGGTTCGGGTTGGACCAGCCCGCGTCCGATCTGGTGCACGGAGCCCTGCACATCGGGATTTTCCTCGCCAAGGTTTTCATGTTTCTGCTGCTCTTTATCTGGATCCGCTGGATGTGGCCGAGGTTCCGGTATGATCAGTTGATGAAGCTGGGCTGGCAGGGTTTTCTCCCGTTGGCTCTTGTAAACATTCTGGTCACTGCCGTATGGCTTTGGTGGCAGACCCCAAAATAAAATGATCGTTCCACGCAAACCATTGAATTTCTGGGAGCGGCTTTACATGCCTGCCGTGACCGGCGGCTTTAAGGTGACTCTGCGCCACTTTTTCCAAAAGAAAGTGACGATGCAGTATCCCGAGGAGAAGTGGGTGGTGCCGGAGGGCTATCGCGGCGCCCCCTATCTCGTGAAGGATCAGGAAGGCAGCACCAAGTGCGTTTCCTGCCAATTGTGCGAGTTTGTCTGCCCGCCCAA